>JAZNVO010000169.1:0-7309 GCA_045592885.1 Alphaproteobacteria bacterium | reverse complement strand
TCTGATTATTTTATTTTTAATTTCACATTTTTTTCACTTTTTTATCTCAAAGGACTTTAAATGAAAGATTATATGCAAGCAATGATTGAAGCGGCCCTGCAAGCTGGAACAATTATAAAAAACGCTTTTTCGGGTGACTTTCAAATTTCTGAAAAAGAAAAAAAAGAAAATGTATCTGATTTCGTAACCGCAATCGACAAAGCTTCTGATCACAAAATTATTTCTGTTCTAAATCAAAGAGTACCCTCTGTTAATGTTGTCACGGAAGAAAGTGGCGGTATAGAAAATGGCAAGTATTTTTTGGTCGATCCACTGGACGGAACAACCAATTTTGTAACGGGAATTGATTATTTTTCCGTCTCAATTGCCTACATTGAAAAAGGAAAAATCGTTGCCGGCTGTGTTTATGACCCAATTAGGGATAATATGTTTTATGCAATAAAAGGAGAAGGATCCTATTTAAACAACATCCCGGTCAAAGTAAAGACAACACCGTTAAACAAAACCATTTTCATTCAAGAAGAAAACTTTGGGGGCACAAGACAAAAAGAAATTCTGGAAAGAACGGCTCTTCTTACAACCGGGATTGCCGGCTTAAGAAAAACAGGATCAACAGCATTGGATTTAGCATATATCAGCGCCGGAAAACCTTGGTTTGTTTTAGCAAGTGGTGTGAAACCGTGGGATGTTGCCGCCGGCGCCATTATTGCACAGGAAGCCGGCGCTACCGTCACTTCTTTGGCGGGAGAAAAATATGATCTTCAATCAGATACCATTATGGCCGGAACACCCAACATATACACTGAAATGAAAAAAAGATTAGCTGTTCGAATCAGCACAAAAAGAGGATGTTATGAAAAAAATAATTCTGGATTGCGATCCCGGACAAGATGATGCTTTGGCTATTTTATTAGCTCTCGGATCCAAAAAAATTGATTTAGAAGCAATTACGGTTGTTGCCGGTAATGCTGAATTGAAAAAATGTTATGTCAATGTGAAAAAAATTCTTTCATTGGCGGAAAGATTGTCTGTTCCGGTTTATAAAGGAGCAACAAAACCATTAACCCGTGATTTGGTTACCCTTAAAGACGTTTTTGGTGAATGTGGAATGGCCGGCAGTAAAAACTGGCCGATAAAAGATATTCCAACTCAAGAAAAGTCAGCCATTGATTATCTTGTTGACGTTTATCAAACAAAAGAAGCTCATCTGCCTCATCTATGCGCTATTGCTCCTCAAACAAATATTGCGTTAGCACTTCAAAAAAATCCGTTAATTGCCCAACAAATCCCAACACTAACGATTATGGGAGGATGTGTCTTTCCGGAACCTATTCGAAAATCAACAGGCAACATTTCATTCGATGGTAAACAAACATATGCCGAATATAATTTCGCCATTGATCCGGATGCTGCCCAAATTGTTTTGAATTCAAGAATCAAGCAAATTAATCTGATCGGATTAGATATTACCAGATCCGTTCTTTATAATCAAGACATTGATAAAACGATCCGCAATATACCTTCTCAAAAAGCCCGTCTGATAGCAGATATGCTTTCAACAATCGGAGAAGAAGATCAAAAAGATTATAAGAAACTGAAACAATCCCCGACAGATCCTGTTCGAGCTGTTCATGATGCGGTTGCAATTGCTTATGAAATTGAACCGGACATTTTCAAAACAGATCTTTTACCTCTCAAAATTGATATGACCGGCACAAAAGGACGAACCGTTATTGATAACTCTGGCGTGTTGGTGAACGTTATCCGTTCAGTCAACAAAAAAGCATTTTTTGATCTTGTTGTTTCAGCCATTAAAAACCTTTAACTAAAAAAGGTTTAATGGCCGACGGCTTATTAAAAGTATTTGCTTGAGTTTTACCTTTCTTCTTTTTATAATACCATTATATTTTTTGAAAGGAAAAATGTATGAGTATATTTTTAACTGCTTGTTTTTTATTGGTTTTAGGATATATCATTTACGGCACTTTTGTTGAAAAAACATTTGGTGCAGACGAAAGAAAAAAAACACCGGCAGTTAAATATCATGACGGGGTTGATTATGTCGTCTTACCTCCTTATAAAATTTTTTTGATTCAATTTTTAAATATTGCCGGTCTTGGCCCCGTTTTTGGTGCTTTGATGGGAATCGTTTACGGACCGGTTGCTTTGTTATGGATTGTTTTCGGATGTATTTTTGCAGGAGCAGTTCATGATTATTTAAGCGGAATGATTTCTTTAAGATACAAAGGTCAATCTCTGATTTTTTTGATTGAAAAATTCTTTGGAAAAAAATTCAAATTTTTATTTATGCTTTTTCTGGGACTCTTTTTAATTTTGGTCGGTGCCGTCTTTGCAATGAATCCCGCATCCATGTTAACCGATTTATTACAAACAAAATTCATTTATTTGATTGTGATAATTTTCGGATATTATTTTTTGGCAACCTTGCTACCGATTGACAAAATTATCGGTCGGTTTTATCCGTTTTTTGCCTTATTATTAATCGGGGTTACCTGTAGCTTAATTGTCTCATTATTCACATCTGATTTAACATTTTATCAAAACCTATCTTTAGCCTCACAACATCCGAAAGGTCAAAGCTTTTTCCCAATTATGTTTGTTACCATCGCTTGCGGTGCCATCAGTGGATTTCACGCAACACAATCACCCATGATGGCAAAATGTATCAAAAATGAAAAATATGGTCGACCGATTTTTTACGGAGCTATGATAACTGAAGGTTTTGTCGCATTGGTATGGGCAACATTGGGCATCGCTTTTTATCAAAACAGTCAAGCTTTATTTACCGTTTTATCCGTCACCGGTCCCGGGGGCGCCATTAAAGAAATTTCAACCGCATTGTTAGGACAAATCGGAGGTGCTCTTGCCTTGATTTCCGTTGTTGTTTTATCAATTACTTCTGGTGACACCGCTTTTCGATCTGCAAGACTTATTTTATCGGAATGTTTTCAAATTCCTCAAAAAAAATTCAAAATGAGGTTGATCACATCCATTTTTGTTTTAGGGGCCGGTGTTTTTCTTTCTTTTTTTGATTTAACCTTTATTTGGACTTATTTCGGATGGGCAAATCAAATTTTGGCAACCGTAACCTTGTTTGTCTGCTCAATTTATCTCAAAGAGAAAAAGAAAAATTATTGGATTGCATTGATCCCGGCCCTTTTTATGTCCATTATTTGTTTTTGCTATATATTAAATCAAAAAATTGGATTTAATATGGGATTGGAATTATCCTCACTTCTTTCTCTTATTTTTACAGGAGGTTTTCTCTTCTTATTCTTAAAAAAAAGATGATAAAAAAAATTCACAAAAATTCCTCTTGCAGGTGAAAATTTTTTATGTTATCGTCAAAAAAAAGAAGGTGGACATGACAGAAAAAAAAGAGACAACCCAACAAAAACAAGCCTCATTAACGGCAATGAACAAGTATGCTAAAGAAATGATTAAAAGATTGATTTCTTTGCAAAATACAGACAAAAAATCAATCAATGGCTCTCGCCTTGCCATGCAAAAAAAGATTATGGCTCGTTTAGAAAAAGAAGCCTCAAAAGGAAGTGCCACAATGGGCTTGGCCGTTATGAAAGCAATGGTTGTCACCGGTATTAATTTCAGCAAATTTTTCGATTATACATCACCTTATATTGACAATCGAGGATATGATAAAATTGAAGAATTTTCAATGTTTGAAACTATTGCCCCTTTGATGATGAAATATAACACTATTCAAAAAGCAGATACGGTGATGCAATTTATTCGTATTCTTCCTGATTTAAATGAACTGCCTTTTTCAGCGGAACTATATGATGTTTTAAATACTGAATCAGAAAATAATAAAAGTTTTCAAATAACTCTTTTTAACAGATGGAAACAAGAATATCGACTGGTAGATTCGGAGCTGAAACCCGTTTATTTAAATATATTAAAACAAGCTGTTTTAAAAGGATATTCCGGAGCCGCTCTTTGTTATGCGGAAACACTTCAAAAAGAGCAAAAAACAATATCCCCTCTCATGATAAATGTGTTAAAATCAGTTACAAAAAATCGTTTTTCATCCGAAAGTGAAAGAGTTCTGGCCAACAAAAAATTAGCGGCACTAAAACTTTCACGAACACGGATGCAGGGAATGGTTCATTAGAAATAATACCAATATAACACATTGACATATAATAATATTTTTATTTTAAAGATTCTTGCATTTAATTCAATCTGACCTTACTTAACAAAAGAGTTTTAACTTTTTTGGAGGTCACATGGATCAAAATATATGCTCAAAAAAAATCTGGTTACTGATTATTTCTATTTTATTGATTGTCAGCGGTATTTATGTTTTCTTTAATCCCTTAAGCGCCTTGTTAACATCGGCTCTTTTTATCGGTGTGATTTTAATCATGATGGGAACAGGATATATTCTTTCATTTTCTCAAGGGGAATCCTATGCCATTTTAGCGTTAGGCCTTTTGGATATTTTGGTCGGTATTTTATTTTTAACAAATTTAAGTATCACTGCTTTAACCCTTCCAATTATCTTGGCATTTTGGATCATGGCGAACAGTGTTGTTCAATTGGCTATGTCCTTTGAATTGCGAAACGATCCGAATTTTCCGACAAAGCCCCTGGTGATCGGTAGCTGTTTGGGAATTATTTTATCTGTTTTAATTTTCTTATATCCGATTGTCGGCACATTAACCATCACACTTTTAGTCGGATTTTACCTGATCGGTTATGGATTATTTGAATTGCATCGTTTCATAAAATGCAACAAAAAAACATTAATAAAGGAATAAATTTATGACATATTTGAAATTAAAAAAACGAAAATCCTTATTGCAAGTTCAAGAAGAACAAAAAGTTGGAAGCATCAACACACTTAATAAATATTTGATTGATTTTTCAAACCTTTCATTGATTACAAAACAGGCTCATTGGAATTTACAAGGCAAAAATTTCATCAGTGTTCATGAAATGTTAGATGAATTTTATGGAATGCTTCAAAAATATACAGATATTTTTGCCGAACGTCTGATTCAACTAAATACACCGGCAATTGCAACAGCAGAGCATTTGGCAAAAAACAGCTGTTTTCAAGAATATCCTTCCGAAATTTCATCAGTTGAAGATCATTTGAATGCGCTTCTTGAACGATACAGTCAAACAGCAAATTCCTTACGCACTGATATTGATAAAACTCAAGCCGATGCAGCCACCATTGATTATTATACACAAGCAGTCGAAGAATTAGATAAAGCGGTTTGGTTTATTGAAGCACATTTAAATTAAATTTATTTAAATAACAATAAAAGAGCCTGAATATTTTAATTCAGGCTTTTTTTATAGACATTTTTATCCTCTTTGTGTATTCTTTACATAAAGAAAAAATGGAGGAAAAATGCCGACAATTCATTTGATGCACGGATTTATCGGATGTGGAAAAACAACCATTGCAAAAAAAATTCAAAAAGAAACAGGGGCCATTTTACTTACCCATGATGATTTTATGATCAAAGAATTCGGCAGAAATCCGGAAGATTTTTCAAAAGAACGTTTTGATCTCATTGATAGAAAAATAAAATTAATTGCACAAAAAGAAATTCAAAAAGGTAATTCCGTCATTATGGATTATGGTTTTTGGGAAAAAGAAACCAGAAAAAAATATTTTGATTGGGCAAAAAGTTTAACTCAAAAAGTGATTTTTCATGCGGTTCAATGCGATATTAAAACCGCCAAACAAAGAGCGCTCAAAAGAACTGAAGATGATTTAACCCAATTTGTGATTAACGAAGAAATTTTTTCTGATCGCTTAAAACGATTTGAACCTATGACCGAAAAGGAATCCCAAACAGAAGGTTACCAAACAAAATTTTATTGCACTTAAATTATTTGAATGCTTCAAAAATTGCTTGCGCTAATTGATCGGCACAGGAAGTTCCCTTCCCTCTACAATCGTTTCCTTTCAAAATCGAAGCAATTTCTTGAGCATCTTTACCTTCAACCAATTTTGAAATGGCACATAAATTTCCCATACACCCCCCTAAAAATTTAACATTAAAAATTTTCCCATTTTCAATATCAAAACTGATATTTTGAGAACAAACACCGGTTGGCGTATATGAAAAATGCTGCATAATTTATCCTTTCATTTTTTATGGTTATATCAAAAAGAGGAAAAGAATGCAACTGATTTTAACATTGACAAGTTTTCATTTTAATGGCTTAATTAATCTATATTTTTTAAGGATACAAAATGAATGAAACAGAACAATTTATTGCCAAATATAATGCTTGGTCATATCAAGAAAAGTTCAATGATTTTAAATTTATTAAACGCTTAACACCTCAAGAAGAAGATAATTTATTAAGCGGATCGATTCTAAACGTATATGCCTTTTTATTTGGCCCGTTATATTATACATATCTGGGATTGGTTCGTAGCGTTTTTTATATTATTTTAAGTTTTTTGTTTTTTAGTTTTGGGTTTGATATCGGCTTTTTGCTTTATATTTCATTTTCTTTAATTTTAAGTTTGAGAGCAAATACGCATTACATCGGATTTTTAAAAAGAAAAATGGGAAAATATAAGAATTTTAATCCGGATGCTGATACACCCTATTTTAATATTTCAAACCAAAAATTAATTATTTTATCATTATTAACCGGTAACATTTATCTCATGTATTGGATGTATCGCAATGCAAAGGGAATAAAAATTTTTCAAAAAGATTCGATAAAACCGATTTGGCAAGCAATTTTTATGTCTTTTACCTCGATTAATGTATTTAGAGCTATTTCTCATTCTGTAAAATCTTTGGGTTATCAAAAAGATTTGAAGCCCATAACATCAGCTTGGCTTGTTTTTCTTTTAACAGCTGCTTATAGTTTTGAATATGAAGGAAACGAAGGCGATATTCTATCCCTAAATTTATTAACAACACTTATCTTCATTTATTGGATAATGATTTTGTTAACCATCTTTTTATTTTTAAAATACCAAAATGCCATTCGATTTTACTCTGAAAAAAAGAATATACCAATTACTCCAATAACCGGATGGGAATGTTTTTGGGTTTTTGTCGGTTGCTTATTAAATGCCGGAGCTATTTATACAACCACAATTTTGATTTCAATCCATTTAAAGCTTTAACAAAATACCCACCAAATATACACAAAAAAAACCGACCTCTCGGCCGGCTTTTTGGTGGGTGATCAGAGACTCGAACTCTGGGCCCGCTGATTAAGAGTCAGCTGCTCTACCAACTGAGCTAATCACCCTTAATGAAAATATTTATACACCATC
>JAZNVO010000168.1:0-1915 GCA_045592885.1 Alphaproteobacteria bacterium | reverse complement strand
TCTATTGCTATTTGCTATAGATAAATTGAAAACTGTAATGTTGTCAAATAAATAAATAGAAAAACCAAATGTCTTTTTTAACAGTTTTAATTCTTTTTTATTGCATGTTTTTTGATATAATTTTAAAAATAATCTTTTTTCAACTTTGCCTGTTAATTTAGAATAATCCCATTTTAAGTGTATAAACTTCCACAAAGAGTACCCTTCTTTCAATGAAAAATTATCTATTTTTTTTATCAATTGATCTAAATATGTTAGTGTAATAAAATAATCAAAAACATGTTTGTCCGTATGACAAATAGAAGTATCTCTCTGGACATAATTATAAAAATAATTAATTAAAATATATACTTTTTCTACCATTATCCAACATTGAAAAACAAACGGTGCATCCTCACAATAAAAAGTATCTTCTGGAAATTTAATATTATGTTTATTTAAAAAAGACTTTCTAAATAAAAAATGCCAAGACACAAACGATTGTTTAAAAAAATCTTTATCAACATCCATTAATGAAACTATTTTGTTTTCGGTAATATTGTAATATGTTTTTTGTTCTAACTTATTTGGATATATTATATTTGCATTAAAACTCACCATATCAACATTATGCTCAATGGCTTTTTGATAACAAACTTCGCAAGTTTCGGCTTCAATCCAATCGTCGGAATCCACAAATTGAATGAACTCCCCTGTTGCTTTTTCAATTCCAATATTTCGGCAAGCTCCAGGGCCAGAATTTTCTTTATCAATAATAACGATACGGGAATCTTTTTTTGCATAATCTTTTAAAACAGATAAACTACCATCCGTTGATCCATCATTAACCGCGATAATTTCAATATCTTTTAATGTTTGATTAATCAAACTATCCAAACATTTGGGAAGATATTTTTCAACATTATAAACGGGAACAATAATTGATATTTTTGGCATTCCTATTCTCCCCTTGCAATCAATAATTTATATTTTTTCTTATAATTCCAATCAACAAGAATGCTGTTTTTTGAGTGTGGATATTGAAATTCAGCTGGTTTGTTGATTTTAAAACGATAAATGAGGATATTTTTTCCAAACAGATGAAGTTCGCATTTATCTTTTAAAATAAACGGGTCATGCCAAGATCCAGCAAAATGATGAATGGCATAACTTTTTTCATCTTCTTGAGAAAAATATGTTATCGGATAAATGATATTTTTATCGTCCAAACAAATGGGAGTTGTATCCGTATATACCTCTTTAAATCCGCATTGTTTGAGTGGGTCAATTAATCTGATAGTGTTTGGCGTTGTGTCAAACGAACCGTCTTTTTTGATGAAATGAATATCATTATAAACAGATAACATTTTTTGAATAACCGGTGAATTTTTTTCTGCACCAATCACAGCTGAGCCGATATGTTTGCTTTTGCCAAATTTTTCTGACCCGATAAAAAAAGATAAATTCAAAAATTCGTTGAATGATTTTTTGACTTCAACATCAGTATCAAAATAAATGCCCCCTTCATGATATAAAGCATAAAGACGGAAATAATCCGAAACAAAGGCCCATTTTTTCGCTTGATAAGCTTCTTTAACATAGGTGTTATTAACCTTTTCAAGGTCTTTTTCGGACCATTCTTTAATTTCATAATCTGGAAGATATTTTTTCCACGAAGCTATGCATTCCAGAATTTCAGGATTTTTTTCGTTTCCGCCAAACCAACAATAATGAATAATTTTCGGTATCATTTCATCCTCTTTTTTTTAATATTTGGTGCAGAAAAATGTTCTTTTTTATAATTAAAAAGAGTGCGAACACTCACGCCAACCGTGTCTGCAATCGTTGCAATACGTTCCCCTTTTTGAAGAGCGTCAAATATATATTGATGGTGTTCTGCACAAGGGGATTTTTTCTTGTTTTTTGATCCATTGGT
>JAZNVO010000167.1:0-3967 GCA_045592885.1 Alphaproteobacteria bacterium | reverse complement strand
GTGATTCTATTTCTTTTTCAAGACCATTGATTGGTGTGATATTTTTAATAGCTTCTTCCACTTCAGGATATGTTAACCTTCTAACAGATTTGATAAGCGCTCGATGAAATATGTGTTTTTTCTTCACACCATTTTTATCAATCCAAACTTCACAAACAAGAGCTGCCCGTTCTTCTTTCGGATTTAACGAACAAACTCCGTTTGATAATTCAAAAGGAAGCATCGGGATCACCCGATCTGGAAAATAAATGGAATTTCCGCGAAGTTTAGCATCACTATCAACCGCTGTTTCACATCTGACATACCAACTGACATCCGCAATGGCAACCATAATATGAAACCCACCTTTGTTTTCTTTGTCTTGATCAGGTTCTGCCCAAACAGCATCATCAAAATCTTTGGCATCAGCACCATCAATGGTCACAAAAGGAATATGCCTTAAATCAATTCTTTTTTTATCTATAGGCGGGACAGAAAGATTCTTCACCTCTTTTTCCGTTTGTTTCAAAAACATCACCGGTAATTTATGCATATAAATTGCCAAAACGGTAGCAGCAAACGGATCTTCCCAAGACCCCACTTTTTGAATAAATTTTGCAACTGGCTCCCTTGACCTGATTAACGGGATTTCCACCAAAACAATATCTTTATTTTTGATATTTTTCGGCACATCTAAAAGCAAAAAAGATTGTTTTAAACGACGATCTACAGAGTAAACTTTATTGTTTTCATAAACACCGACCATCTGATTTTGATTTGAAGTAATCCGGCGAACAATTTCCCCCTCATAAAAAAGTTTTTTCACCTGTTTAAGACGTGCTTGAACAATGTCACCCACACCGGCCGGCGGATTAATATTATTTTTTGTAATCAAAATTTGAGGCACTTCTTTTACCGTTTTCCAATCAAGCGGGCGAGCAATTAAATCCCCCATTGAATCAATACCGGTGATTTCAATTTGTTCATATTCGGCAAGCTTTCCAACCACCCGAAGTTTATTTTTCCGTGTTTCAGATTTTTTTTCAATAAGTCCTTCTTCTTCCAATGTTTTGAGCATTTTTTTTAATGTTTTTCTATCATCCCCTTTGATTTTGAAATCTCTGGCAATATGATGCTTTGAAACACTCCCTGTTTGAGCATTCAAATAATCCATCAATTCTTTCATATTTGGCAATTTTGACAGGGATTTTTTACTCATAAACGCCTCCTTTTTCTTTTTATTTTAACATAAAAACATCTTTACCTCAAGCAAATGATAAAAAATTACTTTTATTTTAAAATACAATATGCTAACATTCATTATTATAATTAACATTATTAAACAGGGGGACAAAATGGATTACGACAGATTAAGAGATAATTTAAATATGATTATGGCTCAAAAACCTTACATATATAAAATACTAACCGGTGGTAATCCAATTGAATTTACCCCTGATAATATGGATGATAATGAAGCTATTGAAAATTTTGCAAATGGATCTTTAGGAGGAAATATCAGAAAATGGAGCGATATGTCCCAAGAAGAACGGCGCTCTTTGTTAACAAACTTATATGCAGCTTTACCTGAAACAGATGAATATGCAGAACAAGCCATTGTTGCCGATATGATTTTAACCCGAATCGGAGCTCCGGGATACGAAAAAGCAAAACCTCATGAAGCAAACGAATGGCTTGATCAACCATATTTAACCAGTAGAAAATTCCAAAACCAAGGCGGAATTAATTTTGAACAAACTGAGCAAGATTTATTGGTTGCTCATAATATCAATAATGAAACACCCTCACCCATAACAAGAGCCATAACGGATTTTGATTTGGACAGATTAGAATCTTTGTTAAATTATGATCCAGACCTGAATCTAAAAGATGAAAATGGAGAGACAGCACTCATTGCCGCTGCAAGAGTATCCAATCCCAAAGCCATTGAACTTTGTTTGGAACAGGGGGCTGATGCAAATGTTCAAGATGGCAATGGGAATATCCCTTTAATGATCGCACTACAACAAAAATCTCAAATGAGTGTGGGTGAGCTCATTGAAGCTTCTGATTTAAATCATAGGAATGCGGCAGGTGAAACATCTATCACTCTTGCCATTCAAAATGATGCGCCCATATCTACAATAGAAACAATGCTTCCTGATATAGATTATACCATCACTTCACCCCAACTTATTGAAAGTTTGTTACAAGACTATAGCAGTCGACACCCGGAACACAAATATAGAATTGATAGACAAATATTAAATATTTCCATTGACGGACCTAGACAAATAAGACAAATCCAAAATGAACAGTTTAAAAAACTTCTCAATTTCATTAATGAAGACAATACAGAAGAAGCATTAAAATTGATTAAAGAAAATCCATATCTTGTTACAATCTCTGGCAATGAAGACAAAACGGCATTAATGTCTGCAGCTTTTCACGGAAATACCGAGATAGTTCAAACTCTCATAAATGCCGAAAATATTAACATAAATGCCAAAGATAAAAATGGAGATACCGCTTTAACTCATGCTGCTATAAATGGGAAAACAAAAACAGTTCAAGCTCTTATTTCGGCTAACGGCATTGACATAAATGCCCAAAATAAAAATGGTGACACAGCTCTAATGTGTGCCGCTTATTATGGACATTTTGATACTATTAAAGCACTTATAGATACAAAAGGGATTAACATAAATGCAATAAATAAACATGAAAAAACGGCTCTTGATTTAGTTCCTCCTGAAAATAAAGAATTAATCGATTTTATGCGTTCTAAAGGCGCCTTAACTGTCGAAGAACTTAAAAATAAAGAAAAACAAAACGAAGAACCAACTCCGGAACCAGAAAAAATTGCAGTTATTCGACATCAATACGGAGCAAATAAAGAAGAGCACGAAAAATCCGTTAATCATGCGAAAAACCGAATTAACAGATCCGGAAAATCAAGAATCGCTCGTCGGCAACGTGCCGCATTAAGCGGGCAAGTCGGTATGGACAAAGCTGTTGAAAATGCTTTGGCAAACATCAGAAAAATGGAAGAACAAGGCCTTTTGCCAAAAGGACCGGGTGGTCAAAGCAATGCTGAAGTTTATTTATATCGTTTACAACAAGCTCGCCTTTTTTATGCTCCAACTGAAAGACTTCAAATGAGTGATGGGTCGTCTCAACAAGCTGATAAAGCTTTAGGAACAGAAGATATGCCGTTCAGACAAGCTTATGCTACCTTAATCAGTAACAAAATTGAAGAGGCAACTCAATTGCAACAATTAGCAAGAACAGTTCAGATTACAGAAGGTTGTATCAACAATAAAGGACAAGCAAGAACAAGACCTATTATCCCCGTTCAAGGGATGAGTTATGCTCCTGGAACGGATAGAAATGTCTCAAGTTTAAAAGAAATGATTGAATCTAACAGTGAACAAAACGTTACAAAAGAAAATGATTTATATCAATCTCTCGCAATTTCCAGCTCAATGACTGATAGAGGAATGGTATAATCTGTTTCTAAAAAAATCAAAAAGTCCAAAGAGTTTCTTTGGACTTTTTTTATCACAATAAAACTCAAAACAACTTTTATTTTTAACATAAAAAAAATCCTCGCAAATGCAAGGATTTTTCCTTCATTTACTTTTATCTCAAAACAAGATTTGTTGCACAAATTTTATCGTTTTCTTCTTTCAAATCATATGAAATGGGTTGATTGTCTTCTAATACGCGTAAATGTGAGGCATGTAAAGCGGTAATGTGCACAAACACATCCTTTCCCTCTTCATCCGGTGTGATAAAACCATACCCCTTTTTATAGTTAAACCATTTTACTTTACCTGTATACATTTTTTTAACTCCATTAATAAATTTTAAGTAACATCATCTTTGTTTTTTTACCTTAATCGTTGAAAGATCGATGTTTTTTTATCTGCCCACGTATTAAGACTTTTGATGACCTAAACAGTATAGGAATGTTCAAAAACTTTTT
>JAZNVO010000166.1:0-3198 GCA_045592885.1 Alphaproteobacteria bacterium | reverse complement strand
AATTATAATAATCTTATTTTTAGGGATAAATTATAAAAATTATGAGTGTTGAAATTCTTCTTTAACCTTTTGTTTCCAAGGACGAAGATTTATTTTATCAATCATGGAATAACCGAGTGTTGTCAAAACGTTTTTTAAAGAAGCCCTTTTTTTCATTTCCTCAAGACCGAGAGCATAAAAAAGTGCATTTTTATATTCGGGATTTGACTTGTGTGGTTTGGGTAAGATTGGATTTTGTTCTTGAATTTTGGCATAGAGTTGATAAATTTCGTCATATCGTCCGTTTTTAAACATTTGATATACATCTTCAGTTTGAGACTCAAGACCTTTATATGTCATTTGTATCGAATTGGACCTCGTGTTTTCACATTGAAAAATCAAAGAATGGATATTTAATGCTTTGGCAACTTCTTGTGAAAAAATGTGTGTCGGACTTAATGAAAGTTTAAGACCGGTTTTTTCTTCCCACTCATTTTCTGTTTTTTTGATTTTTTGCTTGCTTAGAAATTCTCTTTTTTTATTCTCTTTTATCAGAACTTTTCTTGGAAAATAACAATTTCTCCAGCTTTCAATATGGTCAGCGAATTCACTAAACTCTTCAGGTGTTAATGAAATTTGGTGTTTTTTCAAAAAGTTATAAAAAGAAAGACGAGAGGCGGTTAAATAAGCATTACAAAGAATTTGTAATCCTTTTTCATGAGATTCAATTTGGATGTGTCTTAAAAAGGCTCCAATTTTTTTCGGTTTTGATAAATTTTGACCATAAGGAACGATATTTGGATTTTCAAAAGTCTTTTTGACTTGTATGATAATTTCCCGATGAGTAATTGCCTGAACAAATTGTTTTTTTTCAGGTTGAATAATTAAATCATAAGCTTTAGCTTCGACTTCTCTTGCAAGACCAAAAAGAGTCATAAGAGCATGGTAATTTTCGGGTTCCTTGTTCTGTGAAATATATAATTTATGCCCTGTTTGAATAATATGTCTTATTTCATGCAAAACCGAGCTGATAAATTCGGATAAATTTTCCTCTGTTGGGATGGTTAGCCAAATATACGGTTGGTTATCTTGATAAGAGGCCAGTCCAACAGCTTGATTTTCTTTTAGTATTTGTTGAGCACTTTCTCTCATATCCACTGTTAACGAATAAGGCAGGCCTTTTTCTTGATGATCTTTTTGAATTAAAAGAAGTTCTTTGAAAATTCGTCTTGTCAAAACGCTATGGGTTGTTTCTTTTTTAATTAATGTAAAGAAAGCTTGTTTGCGTTTTTCATTAATATCATCGTCTTTTACGTTATTTTGAGGTGTTGTTTTTAAGATGATTAAATTTTTTAAATCAATCCATTCTTCAGGTGTTAAGGGGTCATAAAGAAAGCCGTCTGTTAAAAGATTTTGATCGGTTGAATAGCTTTTGAATCCTTCATGCAATATTTTGAAATCATTTTCTGACAGAATGATTTTTTTTGAAGATTGATTTTGATCATTTGCAAATAAATGTAATGACGGGTCAAAGTTAAATAAATTAAAAAAGGTTAAAATTAAATCGATAGTTTCTTCTTTATAATCATTGCACTCAAAGGCAAAACCGTTTGGTATTCGGTCCCAATTATCCTTTGATGCCATATCGTTAATAATTTGATGAAACATTTAATGTCCTTTTTTTGTGTCTTGTTATTATAGCATAAAATTAAAAATAAATCAATAAAAATGAAATAATAGTTAAAAATATTGACAAATAAAAAAGAGAATGCTATACTGATTAAACAAATTTTAATTGGAGTTTGTTATGAAAACAATGTATGATGTTATTAAACGTCAAAATGGAGAGGCTTTTGCCAAAGCAATTTTACATTATGATGAAAGTTTATTTGATATTCCAAATTTTGCGCGCCTTGTAAAGTTTGCAGGACGTAATGCGTTGCCCATTTTGGGAAAGTTGAAAGAGATTAAAGATGGCGCTTTCAAAAAAACAGAGGAAAAATGTTTAAAATCACCTTATGAATTGTTATCAGAAGCGGGATATAATGCTTTTTATGTTGATAGCTTAGAAAAACAAAATTCGATTAAAAAATACTTTGCCAAAGGGGAGGCATTGTGTACTTTTCGTGATGCACATCGATTTGAAAAGTTTCATATTATCCATGCAGTGAAAAAGAATGTAGATGAAATCAGGCGAGAAGATTTTATGGAGCGTGAAGATAGACAAGATGAATATGGCACATCAGTGATTTCCATTCAAGTTTTGAAAACAGGCGGGTTTATTTCAATTAAAAACAGATATAACAGTGAAGTGAGACTTCCGGATAATACGTTTGATTCAAATCCCGATAATATTATTGCAGGACTTTCTGATTCGATTAAAAAAGAGTTTAATACAGATTTTGACAGTTTAGCAGGTGCTTATCTCTTTTTTAATGGGATGATTTTAAATTATTTAGGTGAAGAAGAAGGTGTTTATTGTGGAAAAAATTTTTATTTAAACAGTTCGCATTTTTGTGAAATTGATAAAGATAAAGAATTTCTTGTGCAAAACGTCTTATTATTTAATACACAAAAAAAGAAATTTGAAATCCTGATAACAAATACAGATTATTTCAATTGGTATGACGAACATGGGATAAGTAGTCCTGTTATAGAATTGGAATATATGTTGAGGCAAGAAATTGAAGGAAAAAAACTTCAAGTAACACATGATAAAAAAGAAAATCGCATAACGCTTTTTGCTGATGGAGAAATGGTGTTTTCAATGAAAGATGGGTTAATTGATATGTTGCATCTAAAAAAAGCTGAATGTCTCAATTATTTCTCGGATGATCACTTGAATCAGTCTTTAAAGTATTATGCAGGGAAAAAAAGATGGACAGCAGAGTATGACTCAGGATCAGTTCCTTACACTCATTTGCCAAAACCACCTGTGATGAAACTTGCTGACCACATTAAAAGCCAACGCTTGCCGATTAATAAACAAACCGGTCGTCAAAATGAGGGCGATTAAAGGACTTTTTTGTCGGAAAAGAAAGCTTTTATATTGAACAAAAAAATAAAAGTTATCGCTTGTTTTTTTTTAGTTATCGTATATCGCAACGGTTCATTTAAAAGCTGATTGGATAAAATTAACCCCCCTGTCTAATTCGGTTTAAGAATGAATAACATCTTTGACAAAAATATTATTTTGTGATATCCTAAAAAGAGTAGGGT
>JAZNVO010000165.1:0-2056 GCA_045592885.1 Alphaproteobacteria bacterium | reverse complement strand
ATTGAAGAGGCTCCGGCTGATATTAACACACCGGAAGAATTGGAAGAAGCACAGAACTTTTTATTTTAATTAAAAAAAGAGAGGTTTTGCCTCTCTTTTTTATTGCATTAAAAAAAAGACTCTTTGACTTTTGATTTGTTTTCTTATAAAAATAAGAAAGAGTTTTTTTAAATTTTTAATTGGATTTTTTATGAAAAAGATATTATTGGCAGTTATTCTTTTTGTTTTAGTAGGAACCCCTCTTTCATATTTTATTTGGGCGAATACAAATGTTGAAATACAAGATTTTTATGTTGATGTTGATGGGTGGCCGGAATTTTTTGAATATAATCCTAAAACAAAAGTTTTAAAAAGCGAGGAAAAACGGTTTAAAGTTTTAAGTAAAACAAAAAATTCTTTTTCAATAAAAAATAAAAATGAATTGATTGTTTATCATCGTTTGCATTATGCAGAGGATGAATATGCGCCGATGACAAAATCAAAAGTTTTGGGGAAGTCGTTAAAAAAAGTTGCGATTATTACATTTGCAACCGGAGATGATAAAGATTATTGGAATAATTTTTATGAATTAACGGAAAAAAACTTTTTACCCCGTCATGAAAAACAATATTTTGTTTTTACGGATTACAACGATTTGCCCGTTGCGGATAATGTTTTTAAAATTGAACAAAAAGAGCGTGGTGAATTTGATCGAAAGGTTAAAAAATTTCAAATTATTTCTGAAATTAAAGATATTTTAAGCCCTTTTGATTATGTTTATTTTTTGGATATTCGCTTGGAAACAAAACAGGTTTTAAATGAAGAGGTTTTCCCAAGTGAACAACAAGCATTTGTTACCTTGCTTCATCCTTGTTTTTATCATTGGGATCGCGGTCTTTTCCCATATGAACGAAATGGCCGCTCAAAAGCCTATGTTCCGCATCATGAGGGTGAATTTTATGTCAGTAATTTATTTTATGGAGGGACAAAATCCGGATTTATATCATTAACTAAAACGTTAAAGGATTGGATTGCCATTGATACAAAAAAATCCGCGATATCAAGGTCAATGGATGAAGGGTATTTAAACGGATATTTGTTTTCTCAAATAAAAAAATTTCAAGATCCGTTTATTTTGATGACAGAAAGTTTTTATCCAAATCTTTTGTGTGAGGATCAAAAAACAGAAAAACTTGATCCGAATAAGTTATATGTTTATATTGATGGTATAAGAAAATCTTATCAGTTTGATCCAAAAACAAAAGTTTTGAAGGGTGAAACCGATGATATACAAGTATCAAGAAAAACTGGAAACACCTTTTTGGTTGAAGAAGATAATAAATCTACGGTTTATCATAGGGTATATTACACAAAAAGAGAATATGAACCCTTAACAAGGTCTTTAATGTTAAATGAAAATCAAAAAAAGATTGCGGTAATTAGTTTTGTTACAAAAAAAGAAGCCGACAATATGAGGGATTTTTATTCTTCAATGGAAAAGAATTTTTTGCCTCGACATAAAAAGACATATTTTTTCATCACGGATGGTAGCAAAATTCCGGTGGCTTCTAAAAATGTGATAACAAAGAAATATCCACAAAAAAGAAATTTGAATCGAAATAAATTTCAATTACTTGAAAAACTTAAAAATGAATTGAATGCATTTGATTATATTTATTTCATTGATTCAAATATGATAGCGGTTGATACGGTCAATGAAAAAATTTTGCCGACAAAGGAACAAGAGGTTTCTTTTGTCCTTCATCCTTGGTATTATCGACGAATGATTGAAGATTTTCCATATGAAAGAAATGAAAAGTCGGCGGCCTTTATTGAGCCTGGTGTAGGAAAGTTTTATGTTGAAAATTCCTTTTGGGGTGGAACAAAAACCGGTGTTTTTGATTTGATTCGTCAAGTGAATGAATGGATTGCCCAAGATACAAAACAAAAAATTGTTTCTGAATGGGACGATGAAAGTTATTTAAATAAATATTTGCTTGTGCGATCTGAAAAATTTTCTGAACCATTGATTTTGACACCGGAATATGTGTATCCGGATATTGAATGCGGATATGGT
>JAZNVO010000164.1:0-2178 GCA_045592885.1 Alphaproteobacteria bacterium | reverse complement strand
TGACTTTTTTATGTTGGGCTTTGGCCGGCGAATTTTCAAGTGTTTGGTTGTTGTTTTTGGGGTCTTTTTTTTGGGGGACAAGTGGGGCGATTGCTTCCGGAACGGTTGATGCGCTTGTGTATGAAACGATGGAAGAACTTAAAAAACAAGGTGATTTCAATGTGCAATATGCCAAAAACGGTGGATGGAATCAAATTGGTTTGGCTTTGAGTGCTATTTCTGCCAGCGTTATCACATATTTCTTTTCACTTCAGGTGCTGGCTTGGGTTTCTGTTTTTCCTGCTTTATTTCAAATTGCGGTCATTTACTTTTTTGTTGAACCTAAACGGATGAGGGGATTTGAAAAGGTTAATTCATACAAGCATTTTTTGATTGCTTTTCGGCGGTTGTGGCGAAACAAAAAATTGCGTTTTTTTGCGGGTGTTCAGTTGATTGATCAGGCGTTTGGAATGGCATCATTTCGATTTGAAAGTGCGTATTATCAAGGCCTTGTTTCAGATTGGTTGATTAACATGGCAAGATTTTTGAAACAACTTTGCGGAATGATCAGTTTTTTTATCGTGCCGTATATTCGAAAAATCGGGATGATTCGTTTGTTTTTCGGTTCAATGATCGGAAATGTTTTTGTGCGTGTTTGGGGTGTTGTTTTAGATAATGTTTTCACCCCATTTATCATGGCAACAGTTAATTTGTTTTTTGGGACGGCAAGAACAGCCAGCAGTGATATTTTGCAACAAGAATTTTCACCTCGGCAACGTGCGACCATGCAATCCATTATTTCTTTTTTGTCCGGCATATTGCTTGCCGTCACGATGGTGTTGTTTGGATATATTGGTGATTTATTTGGAGCAAAAATGGCAATTTGTGTGGCAATTGTTGTGAAAATTTTGATTTCAGTTATGTCGCTCATGGTATTAAAAAAAAGTTTATAAAACAAGGAGGGCCTGTTGAAAGATCTGATTAAGCCAAAAGCGTTAAAAGAAGGGGATAAAGTTGCTGTTGTTTCTCTTTCTTGGGGAGGGGCAAGTGTTTTTCCTTACCGATATGAACAGTCAAAAAAGCAATTTGAAACAGCTTTTGATGTGAAAATTGTTGAAGCACCACATGCACGAGCTTCTGCTGAAATGCTTTATCAAAATCCAAAACTTCGGTTAGATGATTTAATGTGGGCTTTTGAAAATAAGGATGTGAAAGCAATTTTAACGAATATTGGCGGTGATGATACCATTCGATTACTGCCATTGATGAACGAAAAACATTTTGAAATAATGCGGAAAAATCCAAAAATATTTTTGGGTATGTCTGATACCACGGTGAATCATTTTATGTGTTTTAAAGCCGGATTAAGATCTTTTTATTCAGCTTGTTTAATGTTTGGATATGGGGAGACCGGCGGTATTCCGGATTGTATGATTCAAAACACAAAAAAAACTTTATGTTCCGCTGAACCGATAGGGGTTTTGACTGAAAGTGATTTTTTTATCGTTGATTTGGTTGATTGGAAAAGAAAAGATCATCCAATGAGAGCGAAGACAAAGGCTTCTTCTTGGCGATATATCGGAAAACAAGACAAAGTTCAAGGCCCTTTAATCGGTGGGTGCATGGAGCTTTTTCAATTTATGAACGGAACAAGTTTATGGCCCAAAAAATCCGAATGGGATGGAGCGATTTTGTTTCTTGAAACAAGTGAGGAGCGTCCTTCTCCAAAAATGCTTCTTTATATGATGCGTAATTTAGGGGCGCAGGGTATTTTAAAGAAATTAAAAGGTATTTTATTTGCAAGACCCGGTGGTGAATTTTTTGAAAACGAAAGCAAACTTAAAGAAGAATATTTGAGCTCTTATTCTCAATATGATGAGGTTTTGTTAAAGGCTTTAAAAGAATTTGATGTTGATATTCCTGTTGTGACAAATATGGATTTCGGACATACGGTGCCACAGGTTATTTTGCCATATGGTGCCTTATGCGAAATTGATCCAAAGAAAAAACAAGTTTCAATTTTGGATGCCGGTGTAACAGAGTGATTTGAAGAATTGTTATTTTGATTTTTTTGAGAGGGAGGTTCGCGTTCCCTCATATCTGGTGAGTTATAAAAAAAACCGCCAAACGGCGGTCTTTTTTATAACTGGTCGTCATTGTCAGAGATAATGTGGAAAAATATACCTCAAAAAAAAGTCG
>JAZNVO010000163.1:0-14080 GCA_045592885.1 Alphaproteobacteria bacterium | reverse complement strand
TGCAACCGACTCTCTCAGCGGAAAAGCAGAGTTGGAAAAATTAACAATTAAAAATGGTCGAATTGAAACAAATGCAAAAGCAATCAAACCCACTGCTGATGCCGGAAGTAATCAAGCATATAAAGTTGACCCGAGATTTATTTCCGTTATGGGAGATATTCGTCTTGAAAGCAGAGGGGGCGCAAAACTTAGTGATCTTTTGCCAACATACCAATTAAAAAATATCACCAACGTAAGAACTAATTATATACAGCCTGAAAACCCAATAAAAACATTTGACATACCCATACCTTCATGCCCAAATGAACATGTTCCTGCAATTATGGTTATGCCGATTCGTTGGCACCAGTCAACCGAAAAAGAAATAATAGATATCATCACTCAAAATGTTGTTTCACAAGAAGGGGGAACTTTAGCTCAAAATGCAACAAAAACACCGGAACCGAGCCAATACCCAATTTTACCGGAAGTTACAATTTCTGCTCCAGATACAGATGACACAAATTATTACCATAAGCTTCCAAATGATAAAACCCCTGATAAATGGACAGTAAAATTGGAATATACTCAAAATGGAACAACAATAACAGAAACAAGCACAACAACGCCGATTTTTGCAATTGTCCATACTTACTGTGTTTATACAGGAGACCAAAACACGATTTTGGAAAGAGCAAATGATGATACTTCCGCCGCCGGGTACTAATCATTAAAACAAACCGATTGGCGAGTGATTTTTTCATACAAAAGAACCGCTCTTTTAAAAAGAGCGGTTCTTTTTTTAAGAAATTTTTGATTAACGAGAATAGAATTCGATAACCAAGTTCGGTTCCATTTGAGTTGCATACGGAATATCAGCCAATTGAGGAACGCGGATAAATTTACCTGTTCCAGCTTTTGCATCAACTTCCATATATTCAGGAACTTCGCGATCCGTAGCAGCCAAAGCATCAATGACCAAAGCCATTTCTTTTGCTTTTGAACGGATTGAAATTTCATCACCCGGTTTGACCAAGTATGACGGAATATTCACTTTTTTACCATTTACAAGAACATGTCCGTGGTTTACAAACTGACGAGCAGCAAAAACAGACGGAACAAATTTCATGCGGTAAACAACTGAATCTAAACGTGTTTCCAAAATACCAACCAAGTTTTCGGAGCTATCGCCTTTACGACGAACAGCTTCAGCATAATATTTACGTAATTGTTTTTCAGAAACGTTGCCGTAAACACCTTTTAATTTTTGTTTAGCGTGCAACTGAACGCCATAGTCCGTTAATTTTTTACGGTTAGCACCGTGTTGACCCGGACCATAATTTCTTTTTTCAACAGGGCTTTTTGCTTTACCCCAGAGGTTAACGCCTAAACGACGATCAATTTTAAATTTTGAACTTAATCTTTTTGACATAATATACCTTTCTTTAATAGCCGGAGATTTTGTAAAAGAAGAAAACAAAAACTCCTTGTTGTCCCCGATAGTCTTTGACCGAATTGCCAAAGCGTGGCCCTAACCCGTTGTTAACACCCGCATTCTCAGGGAATGTGTGGTATTTTACAAAAAAAATCTTTAAAAGTCAAGTATTTTTTAAAATCAAATTTAATTAAAATTCAATCTCGTATCTAATAAAAATCAGCTCTCAATAAAAAAGAACATTTAATTTTAAAGGAAGCAAAACAATGGCTATCCATTTATATGGTCATTTAAAGAGCTCGTTAAATTTGATAAGACTTGATTTTGACCAATTTTTTTTGGCTGAGATTGATGTTTTTTAATCACATTAAGAATATACTTATCCTCTCTGATAGACGCCCAATATAAAGCGCTTTTGCCATATTTATCTTTTATATTTATATCAGCTCCAGCTTGGAGTAACAAATCCAACATCTCATCATCATATCTGTCAACAGCCACTCTTGCAAGTGTTTGACCATCCTCAAAAGTAACATTCACATCAGCGCCTTTTTCAATCAAAAAACGGATCATATCTTTTTTTTGATAAATAAATGCCCATTGCAAAGGCGTTTTATTCTCAAAACCAATCTCATTTATATCAGCACCTTTTTCGAGCAATTTGCTAGCTAGCTCAATATCCCCATTTGAAGCTGCAATATTCAAAGCTGAAACATCCTCATCATCTCTTAAATTCACATCAGCACCCTGTTCAATCAAAAATAAAGCAACATCTTTATTCCCTTTTCGCATAAAACGAATTAAAGGCGTTTCTTTAAAAATATTTTGCGCATTCAAATCTGCCCCAGTTTCCACAAGCGTTTTAACAATATGATAGCAATTTAGAGCATGATAATGTTTTTTTAAATCATTAGACAAATCAGGTGTATCTAAAGCAACAATAGAACCCCTATCATTCAAACTGGCATAATGCAATGCTGTTTCTAATCGGCCATCTCTTCGATTAACATCTGCCCCCACCTCTAAAAGATTTTTAACCATATACAGTGAAGAAATCTTAGCTGCTTGCATTAAAATTGTCTGACCATCTTCACCCCCTTGTGCATTGATGTCATGCCAATAATTAGCAAAAAGGCGATTACTTAAACAACTCCAATCTCCCATTCTTAAAGCACTCACACAACTTCTATATTGGTTTTGATATCTATATGCAAATGTGTTTAACAACTCTTCTGCTTGAAATTGGCGATTCACTTGTGCTACTTTTTCAGCTGTTAAGCCTTGACCCCAATATTCCTCATTTATTTTCCCAGAACGTTGGTATAAACTTGCCCCTTTTGAAACAAGCAATTTTATAATCTCTTGATAGCCATGTTTTGCAGCCACCATAAGAGGGGTTAAATTTTCTTCATTATAAGAATGAAGGGGAACATTCTTTTTTAAAAGTTCTTCAACAGCTTTTATATCATTTGCTTTAATCGCTTCAAAAAGATTTGCTTCAATAGATGAAATTTGACTTGTTTGCATTTTATACTCCAATAAATTTTTAACAATTCCTATCCAATTTGACGAACAGAAGAAAAACTGTATTTAAGTTTCATAAGCTTATCTAATGTTTCTTTTGAAATAACACGTTCAAAAATTGGAATCCAAGCATTTACAACCTCAGGAGCTTCCTCTTTTGCTGCCAAATACAAACCTCCAGCCAATGCAAGTTGCTGAATTAACAAATAATCTTCCCCTCTTGGATTACACTTTGACTCATAAGGCAATTTTTTAACTTTTTGGACCAATTGTCTTGTTTGTTCTTCAAGAAGTTTTTTCTGTTGTTCCTCAAGCCGTTTTTGTTCTTTTTCTTTGTCTTTCTTTTCTTCCATCATTTGCTCAACTTTCCAAATTTTTTGAAGCATTTGATAGCGTTTTTCAAACCCATTTTCCTTATAAACAGCATAAATTTTTGGATGTTCACTATCATTCATTAAATCAGACACTTTTAACAATCGTTTTAAAGCTGTTCGCCTATTTATCTCACACCTAAAAACATTTGTTTTATAGCTTTCTAACGGATAAAAATATGTTTTATCCTCTAATTGAATGCCATGATGCATTAAAACAGCAGCCATATTGACATCATCATTTTCGATTGCTTCTGCAATTCCTCTTGCAGCTCGACACTTTGACCAATAAGTATCATCTACTCTTAATTCATATTGAATAAAAGCACCTTGATTAATCAAATAATCCACCAATGCCGTATTTTTACTTTTAACAGCTTCTAATAATTCATCATTAACGGAGGTATCCTTTATTAAAAAAGGATGCCTATCAACATCATCAATAAATCTATTTCCACGGACAGAAGTTTTAATAAAAGGCTTTGGACACTCAACATTAATATCAACAATAGGTGCATCATAAGACTTTTCTTGCTTTTTTCTTAATTTTGCCCCTTTTGAGAGCAAAAATTTCACCATATCCATATCCCCTTGATGACAAGCCATAGCTAAAATGGAATCATATCGTCTAGCCTTAATGCATCCCTTACCCCAATTCCCATACAATACAGCGTAATCACCAAAAGTGTCTTTCTCAATTTGTTCCTCTGCAATCATATTATCCAAACAAGATGGATTTCTTTCAATTAAACTTAAAATAATTTCAGTAATTGAGGAAACTTGCTCACCCATTTCCTTTTCAAAAGAGAATACCCCTCTTTCAGATTGAGAAAAAGACATTTCAGACTGAGCATTTTTTTTATCCATAACAGCTAAAGCATTCGTTTGAGAAGATGGATTTGAACCTTGTTTAATTTTTGAAATTTCTTTTTTTCCATTTTGATAATAAATTTCTAAAGCTCGCTTTATAGGACTTGTATATTCCAAAGAAAGTCTCACTGGGATTTGCGTCCATCTTGTGTTTAAAATCTCTTTTTCACTAACAAAGGTACGAATAGCAACTTTTGAATCAGCCCCAAGAGATAATAACCTTTTAACCATTTGAGCATCTTGCTTTTCAATCGCTGCTAATAAAGGATGACCAAGCGTGTCCATCTCCTTACTCCCATTTGGATTGGCGTTAAATTGCAATAACAAATCTAGCATTTCAGTATAATTGTTGCGAATAGCAATTTTTAATAAATTTTCATTCCTCTCATTAAAAGAAGATTTATCAGCTTTTAAATCATCATCTATCGAAACAGGTGAACCTTCGGGAGAAACACCAGCAATCAAGCATAATTTTGCTAACTGTAAGTTATTAGCCAAAACAGCTTTTTGAAGGGTTACATTCGTCAAAGCATCCATCATCACTTGTGGATCAAAATCAGATGTCTTCCCATCTGTTAAAATGAGCATAATTTCAGCTAATGCATCAAGATCTAATTCTTGTTCAAAAAAGTTAAAAACATCTTGCTCCCTAACCTCAGCTAGTTGATTTTCCCCTTCTAAAACAAGATCTTTTTCATCACTTGAAAATGGCAATTGCTGTATTTTCTCGTTTGACATTTAAAACCCTTTCACAAAAAAATGGATTTTGATTTTATCATCTTTTTTATTATTTGTCAATTTATTTTTTTAATATTAAAATTACAACATTAATAAACTGTAAAATAGCATAAATATAAAAAACAGCTCTTATAAAAGAACTGTTTTTTCAACTCAAAAAGCAGAATATTAAATTTAGTATCCTTCTAACTTTTCATCAATTGTTACACCCGGCAAATAATCAATAAGCGGACGTTCAATAAACGTATAAGCGCCATAGTCTTCATCCATATAGGCTTTCATACAAGCGCGGACACATGAAACCATAATATTGGCCGTAAATTCCGGATTAATCCCTTCTGCCTCATATTTTTGATTAACCTGCATCCCCGTTCTTTCAAGACAAACAGAGTGATTTAATGTATTATACTTATTGATATTTTTAACTTCAATGACTTCTGTCGGATCATTTTTAAAATAAGGATCTGATAAAATCGCTTTTTCAACAGCAGCGAAATCAGCATCTTTTTCAAGTTCCAAATAAACCTTTCTTTTTTGTTTTCCTCTACCATTTGCAAGCGTTAAAGCAACAGCATCTTTAACCCCTTCAATTTGTTTCACTTGAACGGTATGCCCCATACTTCTGCCACCTTTTTCACCCCCAAACGTTGTTGTTCCGTGACCTGTAATGGAAACAAGTTTCATAATGGATCTGATTGCAGAATCGGTCCCCGGATCCCAACCAGCAGCAATAATAGATACAACTTTCTTTGTTTTTGCCGAAATATCCAAATCCCTTCTGAGCGATGCAATATTTGCATGTTCATCATATCCGTCAATTGTTGAAATACCTAATTCATGATATTTTTTCACGCGGTCCGGCACTTCTCTGGACGGAATACATAAAATGGCAACATCTACCTGTTCCAACTCAGTGATATCTGACACAACAACCGTATTTTCCAATTCCGGATCTTCATATTTTAACGAAGAAGCCCGTCGAACAACACCGGCCAAAACCAAATCCGAACATTCGGAAATTGCTCTTTTACATCCACGTCCGACATTTCCCCATCCAACAATTGCAACTGATATTTTTTGCATTAATAAACTCCTGATAAACTTTGATATAAATCCTTATATTCTTTGGATGATCTATCCCAAGAATAATCTTGTTTCATCGCCATTTTTGTCAGCGATTTAATATGTTCCGGCCGATCAAAATAAGTGGCATTTGCCCACCCGATTGTGTTATAAAGAGCTCTGGATGAAATATCCCTAAACTTAAAGCCTGTTCCAACACCAAAAGACTCATTATAATTAAAAATCGTGTCATCCAAACCACCCGTAGCCCGACCAATCGGTAAAGCACCATAAGTTTGACTGACCATTTGTTTCAATCCGCATGGCTCATAAATTGAAGGAACCAATGAAAAATCCGATCCAGCATCCATCAAGTGTTCCATTTCTTGATCAAATCCGATTTTCACCCCGATTTGACCTTGATATTTATTCGGCAATGAAGAAAGATAATCTTGAATCCAATTATCACCATTTCCCATAATGGCAACCTGACACTGCATTGTTTGCAAAACAGGTTCCAAACATTCCGTCAACATCTTAACGCCTTTTTGCTCCGTCAAGCGCACTGCCATGGAAAAGATCGGCTTATAATCATCTTGAGATAACCCAAATTCTTTTCTGAGTTCTCTTTTATTTAACTGCTTCGCTTCATCAAAATTTTCAAATGAATATCTTTTGGGAATAATCAAATCTTTCGAAGGATTCCATAATTTCGTGTCAATTCCGTTTAAAATACCGACCAAATCTCCTTGTCTTTCTCTCAAAAGAAAGTCAAGCCCTGCCCCATATTCCGGCGTTAAAATTTCTCTTGCATAGTTAGGAGAAACCGTATTCAGTTTATCAGCAAATCGAATACCGCCTTTTAACAAATTAATCCTGCCATAATCTTCAAAAGCACCCGCATGAAAATCACTCCATTCGATTTTAGCATACGGAACAACATCCGATCCAAAACGGCCTTGATACGGCAAATTATGTAACGTCAATAAACTTTTTGTTCCAAAGAAAAAGGGGTCATGGTCATGTTTTAAATAATATGGAATCAAAGAAGTTTGCCAATCGTGAACATGAATTACATCCGGTTTAAATTGCATATCTTTTGCCGTTTGAAGGGCTGCCCTGCAAAAAAATGAAAAACGATAGGCATTATCCTGATATTCCTGATGTGTGCCACAATCATCATAAATTCCGTGTTGACGCCAAACGGGGCGACCGAAATATTTGTTAAATTCAATAAAATATGTTTCAACACCCGGCACATAATCAGACCGGTGAACACTGAAAAATTCCTGACAATTTCCCATAGCGACACAATTTCCCTGCATCACCCGATAAAGCCCAAATTTTTGATAATCAATACCAGAATAAAGCGGTATAATCACCTTCAGATTTACATGATGTGTTTCAGCCAAAGTGCGAGGCAAGGCCCCAACAACGTCACCCAACCCTCCGGTTTTTATAAACGGAGTCATTTCACTTGCAACAAATAAAATGTTTTGTGTCATATAAAATCCCCTCTAACGTTATTTCTCTTTTAGGAGTATAAACAAAAAACAAAACCAATGCAAGAACAATTATTTTATTTTTTCTTGATTTTTTGTTTAAATCAAGTTAAAGTAAAAGAAAAGAAGAAGTAAAGGTCAAAGTATGAGTGTTTTAGGTGTCGAAAGTTCGTTTAACGGTTTAAAGTGGGTTTATAAAAACAGTGATGAAAGATTGGCTTTGGCAATTTCACAACGATATGATTTGCCGGATATTGTTTCAAAAATTTTATCTTCCCGTATCAAAGATTTAGATGAAGTCGGAACATTTTTAAATCCGACACTTAAAAACAATCTCCCCAATCCATTTTCATTAAAAGACATGAAAAAAGCAGCCAAACGGATGGCGGACAGTATCTTATTAAATGAACCGATCGGTTTGATGGGTGATTATGACGTCGATGGTGCAACTTCAACAGCACTTTTAAAAATGTTTTTAGAAGAACTCGGCATTTTTGTATATTCATACATCCCCGATCGAGAAGATGGATACGGTCCGAGCGCAACAAAAATGCATGAATACCATGAAAAAGGATGTAAAGTTGTTGCAACACTTGATTGCGGTATGACAGCCTTTGATCCAATTCAAGAAGGAACCAATCTTGGATTGGACGTCATTGTTTTGGACCATCATGATGCCGATGAAAAGCGCTATCCAAACGCTTATGCCATCGTTAACCCCAAAAGACTTGATGAAGATCCCTCTCATCCTTGTCATTACATGGCTGCTGTCGGGGTTGTCTTTTTGTTTAGTGTTGCTCTTAACACTATTTTAAGAGAAAAAGGATTTTACCAGGATAAAAAAGAACCAAATTTAATCAAATATCTTGATTTGGTTGCCTTCGGAACGGTTTGCGACGTTGTAAAATTACAAGGGGTTAACCGTTTATTCGTTAAAACTGGTCTCAAACAAATGCAAACCCAAAATAATTTAGGATTAAAAGCATTATCCCAACTGGTCAATCTTTCAGAACCGGCCAGCGCCTATCATCTGGGATATGTTTTCGGGCCCAGAATTAATGCCTGTGGTCGAGTGGGAAAATCCGATATCGGTATGCATTTGTTATCTGCCTCCGATCCGATAAAAGCAGGTATTTTAGCTCAAGAGCTGGAAGCATTAAATATTACCAGACGAGAAATTGAAACAAGTGTTTTATTAGAAGCCATTGAACAAGTTGAATCAAAACCTTTAGACACACCATTTATTGTCGTTGAGGGCGAAAATTGGCACCAAGGGGTTGTCGGAATTGTTGCCGGCCGTTTAAAAGATAAATATAATATGCCGGTTTTTGCTTTAAGTATCGAAGAAGATGAAATCAAAGGATCTTCACGCTCCGTTCAAGGCGTTGATCTGGGCACTCTTGTGATGAATGCCATTCAAAAAGGAATTTTAAGTCGAGGTGGCGGACACCCGATGGCGGCCGGATTTTCGCTTAAAAAAGAAAATTTGGCAGCTTTTAAAGAATATCTCAAAGAAACAATTAAAGACGATATGATTACAAATGACGGAACGCTGCTTGAAATTGATGCTGTTTTAGATGCACAAAGTGTCACCGTTGATTTAATGGATAAAATTTTGCTCATGGCCCCCTTTGGTGAAGCCAATCCGGAACCTGTTTTTGTTTTGAAAGATATTCTCATCAGCAAAACAACTATTTTAAAAAACGGCCATATTGCCTGTGTCTTATCATCAAAATCCGGAAAGTATTTAAACGCCATTGCATTTAGAAGTGTTGACACGGAATTGGGTCACAAATTACTCAGCAAAGAAAAAATTTATCTTCACATTGCCGGCACATTAAAAAAAGATACCTGGAAAGGAAATACGAAGGTTCAAATGCAAATTATTGATGCGGCATTTGCCGGCTAAAATATTTTTTTCTTGCCTTTTTGCATAAATTTTTGTAAAAGGAAAAGACTTAAGGAGGTTTCAAATGATCACTACCATTTTAGCATTGTTAACAGGTTACTTAGTCGGGTCTATCCCTTTTGGTCTTGTTTTAACCAAAGCTGCCGGGCTTGAAGATATTAGAAAAATCGGTTCCGGCAACATTGGAGCAACCAACGTTTTAAGAACGGGACGAAAAGATTTGGCTCTTTTGACACTCATTTTAGATGCAGGTAAAGCCGCCATCGCTGCCCTTGTTTTTGCTACAATATCAGGAAATGAAGTTATCGGCATATTATCAGGGGTCTCCGCTATTCTCGGACATAATTATCCGATATGGTTAAAATTCAAAGGCGGTAAAGGAGTTGCAGCCACACTCGGACTTATGATTGCAATGACGCCTCTTGTTGGCGTTTTAACCGCCCTCACCTGGCTTTTAATGGCATTTACATTCAGATATTCCTCTTTATCTGCTTTAACCGCATTGGCTTTGGCACCTATCTATGCCCTTTTCTTTGAAACTCCAATTGTTTCATTAATTTATTTAGGATTAACTCTTTTGTCTTTTTATCGCCACAAAGAAAATATCAAACGCATTTTAAAAGGTGAAGAAAGCAAAATTAAGTTAAAAAGAAAGGCTTAAGCATACATGCATACAAAAGAAAACTTTGCTTATTTAAAATTAGCCTTAAGTCAAAATGTCGGCCCCATTACGTTTAAAGAGCTCATTAAACACTTTAAAAACGCAACACAAGCCGTTGATAATTTGGCAGATTTTAAATTAAAATCAGCAAGGCGAGCCATTAAATTGGCACCAGATTCTTTTGTATATGAACAAATTGCAACAGCCCAAAAAACAGGGGTAGAAATTCTATTTTTAAAAGATAAAGACTATCCGCAACTTTTAAAATTTATCGATGATGCCCCTCCTGTTTTATTTATAAAAGGAAACAAAAAACTTCTAAATCAAAAAAGCATTTCCGTTGTCGGAAGCAGAAATGCCTCCTTAAACGGCATTTCTCTCACAAGAAAAATTGCTTATGATTTATCAGCACAAAATGTGACCGTTGTTTCGGGACTTGCAAAAGGAATTGACAGAGCCGCTCATGAAGGGGCTTTAACAAAAAAAATAGAGTCAGGATCAACCATTGCCGTTCTTGGCACCGGCGTTGACATCCTTTATCCGAAAGAAAATCAAGATATTTACGACAAAATAAAAGAACAAGGTCTTTTGGTCAGTGAAATGCCTTTAGGAGCCAAACCAACACCTTCCGCCTTTCCCAGACGAAACAGAATTATTTCAGGCTTAAGCTATGGCACGTTGGTTGTTGAAGCAAGTTTGATGAGTGGTTCCCTCATCACGGCAAGAGAAGCCCTTTCACAGGGAAGAGAAATTTTTGCAATCCCCGGATCTCCACTTGATTCAAGAGCGGCCGGACCCAATCAATTAATTAAAGACGGCGCCCATCTTGTTTCATCAGCTGAAAACATTTTAAACATTATTGACAATGAAACTTCTTTCAGATTTTTTGATTCATATGCTCAAGAAGAACAATTTGATGCCTTAACACTTAAAATTGCCGAAACGGAAATTAATATTGCAAGAAAAACACTGTTAGAAAAATTATCACCGCAAGCAACACACATTGATGTTTTGATCAGAGAAACAGGCCTTGCACCTTATATCGTCAACACCATATTAATGGAATTAGAAATTGCCGGCAAAATTGAGCGTTTTGCTGGGCAATACGTCTCTCTTATTTACAATAATGAATGGGTTATATAATGAAACTTGTTATCGTGGAATCTCCAGCAAAAGCCAAAACGATTAATAAATATTTAGGAAAAGATTATCTTGTTATGGCCAGTTTTGGACATATTCGAGATGTGCCTGCAAAAACAGGGTCCGTCAGACCGGATGAAGATTTTGCCATGGATTGGGAAGTTCAAGCTCGTGGCGAAAAAACCGTTCGAGAAATGATCAAAGCATTGGCAAAAGCTGATGCTTTATATCTTGCTTCCGACCCTGATCGTGAAGGAGAAGCTATAGCTTGGCATGTTGTTCAAGAATTAAAAAGACGCAAAAAATTACCTGATACTTTACCCATTCATCGGGTTGTTTTTCATGAAATTACAAAAAATGCCATTTTGGAAGCCATCAAAAACCCTAGAGAAATCGACATGCAATTGGTTGATGCCTATTTAGCAAGAAGAACTCTTGATTATTTAGTCGGCTTTTCAATTTCACCTTTATTATGGCGGTCATTACCCGGAGCAAAATCGGCCGGCCGTGTTCAATCCGTCGCCTTACGACTTGTTTGTGAAAGAGAAGATGAAATCACCGCTTTTGTTCCACAAGAATATTGGTCAATCACAACGCTTTTATCGACACCAGCCAATGAAACATTTTCAGCAAAATTAACTCATCTTAAAGGCGAAAAACTTTCAAAATTTGATTTAAACAATCAGAGGGGGGCAAAAGAAGCGGAAGAAATTGTCAAAAACGCCTCGTTTAAAGTTGACGCCATTGAAAGAAAACAAACAAAACGCAATCCGGCACCGGCATTTACAACCTCAACCATTCAACAAGAAGCCTCAAGGAAATTAGGATTTTCTGCCAAGAAAACCATGCAATTGGCTCAAAATCTTTATGAAGGGGTTGATATCGGCGGTGAAACAGTCGGTTTGATTACTTATATGAGAACTGATAGCGTGGCTCTTTCAACCGAAGCTGTAACGGCTATTCGTTCCCTAATTGAAAAAGAATATGGAACGGATTATTTACCTGAAAAACCGCGTATTTATAAAAATAATTCAAAAAATGCTCAAGAAGCACACGAAGCCATCCGTCCGACAAATGTAATGAGAACGCCTCAATCCATTGCAAAACACTTATCCATTGATCAGAGAAAACTTTATGAGCTTATTTGGAAAAGAACCGTTGCCAGTCAAATGCAAAGCGCCGTTTTAGATAAAGTCGGTATTGATATTTTGGCAACAGACGGATCTGCGCAATTACGGGCAACCGGTCAAACAATTGCCTTTGCCGGATTCATCAAAGTTTATAAAGAAGACGTGGATGACAAAAATCAAGAAGATGATGAAAAAATGTTGCCTCCGATGAATGAACAAGACCCGCTCAAAATCGAAGACATTCAAACGGAACAACATTTCACGGAAGCCCCTCCCCGTTTTTCTGAAGCAAGCCTTGTAAAAAAACTAGAAGAACTCGGCATTGGTCGACCATCAACATATGCAACAATTCTTTCCGTTTTACAGGATCGAGCTTATGTTAAATTGGTTGCAAAAAAATTCATTCCGGAGGATCGTGGGAAAATCGTCACCGCATTTCTTGAAAATTATTTCAACACCTATGTTCAATATGATTATACGGCTCAAATGGAAAATAAGCTGGATGAAATCACTCAAGGATCATTAAAATGGAAAAATGTTTTAACTGATTTTTGGGTTACATTTGATGCGACGGTAAAAGCCGTCCCGCCCAAAATGACGGATATTTTAGAAACCGTTTCAAAAACACTTGAAAAACAACTTTTTCCAACGGAAGATGCAAAAAAATGCCCAGACTGTAATGGCGGAAAATTATCTCTTCATATTGGCAGATTTGGAGCTTTTATCGGATGTTCAAATTACCCCAATTGCAAATACACAAAGCAGTTTGCTTCCATCACACCGCCAGAAGTTGATGAAAACGGCAACGTGATTGAAACAACAAACGAAGAAAAACAATCTACTGTCTTGGGGAAAAATGCTGCCGGGCTTGATGTTACTCTTAAAAAAGGTCCTTATGGCTGGTATGTTCAACTGGGAGATGGAAAAGAAGCAAAACGAACCAGTATCCCCAAAGCAATGAATCCGGAATCAATTTCAATTGAAAAAGCCCTACAGTTATTATCACTTCCCCGTGTTTTGGGAAATGATCCGGAAACACATGAACCGATTGAAGCCGGACTTGGAAAATTCGGTCCCTATGTTAAACGAGGGACAACATATCAATCATTAACGGCTGAAGATGATATTTTAACAATTGATTTTGACAGAGCCCTCGCTCTGCTCTCTCAAGCTAAAGAAAAATCAAAAGCCAAAGATCTCGGCAAATGGCAAGATGACAAAGTAACGTATCAAATCGGCCGTTACGGACCATATGTGAAATGGAAAAAAATTATGGCTTCCGTCAAACAAAAAGATACTATTCCAACTTTAGAAGAAGCCATTTCGCTGATACAAGATAAGATGCATCAAAAATAAAAAACAAGACTGGATAAAGCACTTGCAAAAAGGTAAAAAGTGTTATATAAATTTTAACACTCTTGTGGTGATTTTTCTTTTTTATCGCAAGATAAATTTGGTTTTAACAAAAACAGGAAAATAAAAATGATTACTTTTTTTAATAAACTCGGCAATTCTTGGGTTGCAAAGATTATTTTAGGTATTTTAGCACTCAGTATGATGGCTTTTTGGGGTCTTGGTGGTGTATCAAATTTAAATATGTATAAAAATGATGCCGTTACCATCGGTAAAGTTTCCGTTTCAATACAACAAATTGCTCAAGCTTTTGACAGAGAAAGAAAAAACCTGTCCGCTCAAATTGGCGGAAAATATATTTCTCCGGCTCAAGCTTTGGAAATCGGGTTATTACAAAAAGTATTAC
>JAZNVO010000162.1:0-3657 GCA_045592885.1 Alphaproteobacteria bacterium | reverse complement strand
AATGCTTTTTTAAATAAACTTTTTAACCAAGAAGAAGTGAATAAGATTAATCAATTACATCTTTGTTTGTTTCATGGTCAAATTAAAAATAAAAATAATCTCATTCGTTCTTTTGATGAAACCAAATTAAATAATTTGTTGACAAATAAATGCTCAAAAGCAGATGAAGACTCTCCTCATTTTTATAATCCACATTGGCATGGGCTTGTCTATCGGTCGTTTGATAAAAAAATGTTTTGTAGAACCCCTTATAATTGTGCTGTTGTATTGGAAGAAACGGATTCAAAAATAGTTTTGGGATGGTTAAAATACGGAACGGAAGTTTTTGTTAAGAATGATTCTTTTAAGTATCAATTTAAAACAAATGAGTATAATTTAGATTCTTATTTAATTGAAAATGGGTTAGATAATATTCTTAAATTTGTTGCAGTTTCTTCTTACAGAGGTGGACTGGGAAATCAGTTGTTTACATATTGGAGCGGAATTGTTTACGCTCTTAAAAATAATAAAATACCCTATCGTTTAAATGAGATCTATATTGATACGATATTTGATTTGTCAGTTAAACCAAGTCAGATAACCCCTATGAATGGATATCAAAATACACCGGAATTTGTTAAGAGATATATTGAAAAAATATATACCAGATGTGTTGCAAGTCATTATTTGAGTTCAGAATCAAAGTGTAATCTTGTCAGTGGATATTTGCAGTCTTGGAAAAATTTGAGTGGTTATGAAGATTATATTCGTGAACATACTGTTTTTAAAAATAATTCTTCTGAAAAAAGTTTGAAAACAATGCAAAAAATGAAAAGTGAAAATGCTGTTGCGGTTCATGTTCGAAGAGGAGATTATGTGTCTCAAGGTTATATTCTTCTTACTCCGGATTATTATGAAAAAGCAGTTGGTTATATTAAGCAAAATGTTAAAAATCCAGTATTTTACATTTTTTCGAATGATCAGAAATGGGCAAAAGAAAATATCAAGATTGATGCACCGCATATTTATGTTGATTGGACAAGAAGGGATTATGAAGATTTGGAGTTAATGAGTAAATGCAAGCATTTTATTAATGCAAATTCAAGCTTTTCATGGTGGGGTTCATTTTTATCCAAGAACAAAAATAAAATCGTCATTATGCCGGATAAACATGCTTCCTTTGATATTGATTGGCATAAATCGAATATTTCTCCGAATATGATCACAATCGAAGTTGAAAAACATTATTGGAGTGATCAAAAGAATCAGTTTGTGACGGAAGAGTAAAAATTTTTTTGTGACTTTTTTATTATAATAAAAAACCCGCTGATTTCGTCAGCGGGTTCCTTTTTTTATGTTAAAGAGATTATTGTCCTTGTAACAAAGCGTCAATTAATTCTTGAACACTTGGAATATTACCGTTTTTATACATCGGATCTTCTCCAAAACGATATCCGCTATGACCACAGAACATCAAATTGTTATCAATGCTTTCGCCATGAGCAATAGCTGTCAATGTTTTGTTGATACAGAAAGAGCGTGAATCCGGTAAGCGATCCAAATGGCCATCTGCTTGTGACCATCCTGAGAAAGCACAAGCAGATAAACAACCAACGCAATTAGCTCTGTCTTGTTTGATTTGATCATGTTCTTCATTTGTTAAGAAAATGACAGAATTATCCGGAGTTCTTGTTACAACCGGTCTTTTGCCTTTTAAAAATTCATTTGCCCGTTTAAAATCATGTTCGGTTAAGTAAATGGTTTGGGCGGCATTCAAAGCAAACGGTTTAACAAAAATTCCTTCCGGTTTTTCTGTATAGGGCATTTCTGTATCTTTTCGTTCCATCAATGTCTTCAAAAATTTATTATTAACAGCAGAAGAATAAAAACCAGTCGGTGAAAACCGTTGAAGAATAATATCGCCTTTTTTAAGAGCTCTTAAACATCCTTGCCATGCTTTGGCAACGGGACTTTCTTTTGTGAGCAATGGACGGGTACCGAGTTGGAAAGCGATTGGCCCGATTTCCGGATTGTCGATCAAATCTTCAAATTCTTTTAAATTCCAAACGCCGCCGGCCATAATTAACGGAACATGTTGTAAGCCATATTCATTGAGTTGTTTCCTTAAATCAACGAGCCTTTGATAGGGGCTTTCAGGCATTTCCGGATTTTCGGAATTTGAAAGACCATTATGTCCGCCGGCCCGCCATGGATCTTCATAGACAACACCCCCTAAATATTCCATACAGTTTTTGTAACTTCTAAGCCAAAGAGCTCGAAATGCACGGGCGGAAGACACAATCGGATAATAATATAAACCGTATTTTGAAGCGATTTCGGCTAATTTATAGGGCATTCCAGCTCCACAGGTAATACCATGAACAAGATTGTGCACTTTATCTAACATCCCGTCAACAACCGGCAAAGCTTCACCAATACGTTTTTGATATTGAAAACGAAGTGATCCAAGTGTTTCTTGAACTTTATCACCGACAGCGGAAATTTTTTCTTGATATTTTTCCGGTGCTTTTTCTCTTAAGTTTTTCATCACTTGTTCACAAGAGTTCATCACACCTTCCAAAATGGGGATACTGCCTCCCATTTCCCACAAAACATTCATATGAATTCGACCGTTTCCGCCGGCAATTTCATGAGCCAATTTCGCTTGTGAAATGCCCCCTCTGATTGACATTTCAATGAGTTCTTGATGGCGTTCCGGTCTGGTTTTGTGTTGATATACTTTTGGAATGATTTTTCCTTTTTCGTCATATTCATCGGCAAAAACGCCCGAAATTGTTCCGACTGCACCGGCTTTTGCCCAAGCACCGGAGGATTGACCATCTGAAACGGCGATACCTTTTCCCCCTTCAATTAAAGGGATAACCTCTTTGCCGGAAATCATAACGGGATTAACTTTTTTCATTTTTTATCCTTTCAGTTATCTTGTTTTTCATAAAACAAGCGTTGTTTGAATGATTAAATATAGCAAAAAGAGATGAAAAGAGCAAAGTTTTTTTCACTATGAGATAAAAAAACTTGTTTTTTTTTATCATTTTATTATACTTGAATTTATGATGGAGACGGAAATTTATTTGACGGGTGTTAACGTCAGTTTAGAAAAGATGAAAAAAATTTCATCTTGGGTGAAGTTGCCACTTTGGCCTTCGGAAAAAGATCCTTTTCTCGGTAATGTTCTTAAAAAAACATATCCGGTTTTGTATGTTGTTGTGACAAGTGAAGTTTCCGAAGAAAAAGCAAGAGAAATTTTAAAAATCGGAAAAGTTGCCTGTTTAATAGATGCTCATTCAACGAAAAAGAGTATTATTGATTTTGTTGCTAATCAACGAACGAAAAAACATCCATATGCTTTGAGTTTTTTATTAACCGGACCAACGGTTTATAAATATGATGTTGCTGTTGTTTTTACTCAAGCTCTTCAGCAACGCAGAAAGTTTTCGGATGACAGAAGGCAAGCTATTCACTTAGCTGTTCATGAAGCATTAGTGAATGGTTTGTTTCATGGAAATTTGCAATTATCCAGTTCAAAACGACAAGATGTTGTTGGATTTGTGTCATATCTTGACCTTGTTGCCCGACGGTTGAATACACCAGAATATGCACAAAAAGCCATGTCGATTTGTGCTGAATGGAACAAAACCCGTTTGGAAATCAAAATCA
>JAZNVO010000161.1:0-1612 GCA_045592885.1 Alphaproteobacteria bacterium | reverse complement strand
AATAATACTTTTACGTCCACTCAAATGGTTTCATTCCTTGAATTGACTGGGATGGAAGGGGATGAAATCAATCAGTTGGTTCCTTCAAGCAAAGACGTTTTGACTGATTTATTAAAAGAGAATTTTGATAAACATATTTCTTTGGCGTTGAAATTTCAAAAAGAATATTTTAATTTGATTGAAAATTTCAGGGACTTATCAGCTTATATTACAGATCGGGCATTGGGTGTGAATCAATTTTCCTTGGATGTTCGATTGCCACTTGAAAAGTGTAGAAATGAACAAAATCCAGAAGCGACGAACCTCAATCGTTTGATGCTTATGGGCGATATTTTAGATGAAGTATATGGTGCATATCCGAAATCAAAAATTTTGATTTCTGCTCGCAAGAAAATTGAAAAACTGGCTGCGGCATATTATCATCTGACTCTTCAAAAAATTATGAATCATATTGATGAAGACAAACAAAAAGAACAAGCATCTCGGATGAAACAATTGATTCCGATATATCAGGATTATTTGAGTGAAAATGATGCGTTGAAAACGGAAAAAGAAACAATGGCGTACTTGGTAAAAGTGACAAAATATGCCATGAAACGGTTCACAAATGTTAAAGCAGACCAAAAATATTATATGAATTGGTTTGATTTTGTGATGGATTTTTCATCTGACGAGAAAAAAGAACTGGATGGGTTTAAGTTTTCTCTTCCGCAATACAGAAAAAATCAATATACAGATGATTCACTGTCTTTTTCGGAGCAACGCCATTTTTTGAATGAATTATATAAAGAGCGCTATCATGCGATTGATAGAGAGGCCAGTCATTATGATAAGCGCATTTCTTTTGGAAATTGTTCAGATGTTGATTTCTTATATGGGATGGGGGTGTTAAGTCCGTTTGAATATGATACGATGACTCAAAAGAAAAAGGAGTTGGAAATTGCGTATCAAACAGATCAATCTGTTTTTGATATATGGAAGTCTTTGTGTGAAGAAACACCTCAATTCGAAATTCAGATACCTAAAGATGTTTTTGCTGTGATGAATCAAATTCAAATGGCTGCTGAATTGATTGATTATCGGTATGATTTTCCGGCAATTTCTTTTGCTCCTTATAATTATCGGAAAAAAGAGCCGACGGTGACGATTGGTGATTTTGAAAAAAATCCGTTGATGGCTGAAGGAAAAATGTTGGATTCTTTGTTGTTAATGATGAAGGATTTTAAAGAATTTATGCCTCAAGGAACAAATCTGACCCGAAAAATTTTGGATTCATATTGGAAAGAAAGTGTTCAACAATTGAATGCGTTGGCATTGAAGATTGAAAAAAAATATCCAGAAATGGCCAAACGGATTTTGGATCATAGAGGAGTGTTTGGTGTTAAAAATCATGAAAAGATAGAAACTGTTTCAGATCGGTTAAGATATTATCCAAAATTATTTTCATCTCTTTTAAAACTATTTGAAAAAGAGTATATTTCGGTATCAACAATGGGCTTGAAAAGAAAATGCTTTGAAAAAGAAGTGAGTGCCTTTGTTTCTTATTATCAAAAAAGAGCTCCGATATTGAAAAATTTTATAGATAAATCAAGAGAAAAAGAATAAATAACAC
>JAZNVO010000160.1:0-3030 GCA_045592885.1 Alphaproteobacteria bacterium | reverse complement strand
AATTGGATTCACAATACCTAAAACATTTGACAACTGAGTTATAGCAACAACTTTTGTTTTTTCGGATAATTTCTTTTCAAAATCATCCATATTTATTTCACCGTTTTCCAAAATATCAAAAGTGATGAATTTAGCTCCGGTTTTTAAAGATATTTGTTGCCAAGGAACAAAATTGGCGTGATGTTCGGCAATTGAAACCAAAATTTCATCCCCTTCTTTTAATAAATCAGCATACCCATTAGCAATAAGATTTAACCCTTCTGTTGCACTTTTGGTAAAAACAACTTGATTTTCAGAGGCATTAACAAACCTTGCAATTGCTTTTCTGGCCTCTTCATAAGCAAGCGTTGCCTTTGACGCCAAAGCGCAACTTCCCCGATGAACATTAGCATATTTTGTTTGATAAAACAAAACCATATCATCAATCACCATTTGCGGTTTTTGAGCAGAAGCTGCCGTATCTAAATAAAAAAATTTTTCATTTTGAAAAATAGGAAATTGATTTTTATACATGATTTTCAATCCATTGTTGAGTTATATTTTTATATTCCTCAGGAACAATATCGGCAACAAAAGACATTAATAACATTTTTTCTGCCGTTTTTAAAGATATCCCTCGACTTAACAAATAAAAAAGAACTGTTTCATCCAAAGGTCCCGTTGCCGACCCATGAGCACATTTAACATCATCAGCATAAATTTCCAAAGCAGGGACTGCCTGTATACAGGCATCATCTGAAAGCAACACCGCTCGATGATTTTGAAGACCGTCTGATTTTTGTGCCAAATTATCAATATAAATATTTCCATTAAAAGAAACTTTGGATTTATCTGTTGCAATCCCTTTGATTATTTGACTTGATTTTGTTTCTCTTGTCAAATGATTAACTTGAATATTTAAATTTATCTGATTGTTTTTGCTTGCTAAATAAAGAGTTTTAATTGAACAAAAAGCCCCCTCCTCCTTTAAATCAACACACACATTAACATCCCCTTTAAAAACAATTAAAAAGCATTCTAAAGGGTTTGTTTTTGTCGGGAAAAATGCTTCTGACAAAGACAAAGGCCTTCGTTCAATAACATCTCCTTTTTTAATTAACAAAATGTTATCTGTATGCATCATACCCCTTTTCTTCCAAAATCTTTGCCAATGATTTATCACCGGAATGAACGATTTTTCCATCAATCATAATATGAATATAATCCGGTTCAATATAATTTAAAAGGCGTTGAAAATGCGTAATCAACAAAAAAGACCTTGTTTTTTCACGCATCACATTAATACCAGCGGCAACGGTTTTTAACGCATCAATATCCAAACCGGCATCCATTTCATCCAATATGCAAAAATCAGGTTCCAAAAATGCCATTTGAAACGTTTCCATCTTTTTCTTTTCACCGCCCGAAAACCCTTCATTAACGGATCTTTTGAGCATTTCATCCGAAATATTCAATGCCAGCGCCCTTGTTTTCAACCGCTTAATAAATTGAACGGCATCCAATTCTGGCTTATTCTGATGTTTCAGTTTTTCATTTAATGCCGTTTTCAAAAATTGAGCTATACCAACACCCGGCAACTCCACCGGCGATTGAAACGCCATAAAAACACCTTCACGAGCCCTTTCATCCGGACTCATATCTAAAACATTTTTTCCTTTAAATAAAACAGATCCTTTTGTTACTTCATAAACCGGATTTCCGGCAATTACATTTGCCAGTGTGCTTTTTCCGGAACCGTTTGGCCCCATAATGGTATGAACTTCCCCCTCATTAATCAAAAGAGAACATCCTTTTAATATTTCTTTTCCTTCAACACTGACATACAAATCTTTAATTTCTAAAAAAGCCATTTTTACCTCTTTTTTTTATTATCCGACAGATCCTTCAAGATTGATTCCGATTAATTTTGTTGCTTCCACTGCAAATTCCATTGGTAATTTTTGCATCACTTCTTTACAAAATCCATTCACAATCAAGGAAATAGCCTGTTCTTGGTTTAATCCTCTGGTTTGAGCATAAAACAATTGTTCTTCAGATATCTTTCCAGTTGATGCCTCATGTTCAATAACGGCACTTTTATTTTGGTTAATCAAAACAGGAATGGTATGAGCACTACACTTATCGCCAATCAGCAAACTATCACATTTTGAAACGTTTTTGGCATTTGTTGCCATTTTAGACATTTTCACCATCCCACGATAGGCATTACTGGAATAACCGGCCGAAATGCCTTTTGAAATAATAACTGAAGACGTATTCTTTCCAAGATGAATCATTTTTGTGCCGGTATCCGCCTGTTGATAATTATTTGTTAATGCAACGGAATAAAATTCACCAACGGAATTATCTCCTTTCAAAATACAGCTCGGATATTTCCATGTAATGGCAGAACCCGTTTCAACCTGTGTCCAAGAAAGTTTTGCATTCTTATGACAAATTCCACGCTTTGTCACAAAATTATATATACCACCCTTCCCCGTTTTATCCCCCGGATACCAATTCTGAACGGTTGAATATTTCACATCCGCATCATCGTGAACAACAATCTCAACAACAGCAGCATGCAGTTGATTTTCATCCCGTTGCGGAGCCGTACACCCCTCTAAATAACTGACAGATGATCCTTCATCCGCGACAATCAACGTTCTTTCAAATTGTCCGGAATTTTTGGCATTGATTCTGAAATAGCTTGAAAGTTCCATCGGACAAGAAACGCCTTTAGGAATATAAACAAAAGACCCATCCGTAAAAACAGCACTGTTTAATGCGGCAAAAAAATTGTCCGTATATGGCACAACACTTCCCATATATTTTTTCACTAAATCCGGATAATCGCGAACCGCTTCAGAAATCGAACAAAAAATAATCCCTTTTTGTTTCAAATGTTCTTTATATGTCGTTGCAACAGAAACACTGTCAAAAATGGCATCAACAGCAACAACACCTGCCAAAGCTTCTTGCTCTTTAAGAGGAATACCCAACTTATTATACGTCTCAATTAATTCAGGATCAACCTCCAAGTCGGATCGT
>JAZNVO010000159.1:0-2143 GCA_045592885.1 Alphaproteobacteria bacterium | reverse complement strand
CCTTTGTTTGGATTGTTTGTGATAACTCTAATCCGTTTATCTTGTTTTGCATATTTATCCAAAATTTCAGCAGTGTTGTCAGGAGAGCCATCATTGATGATGATGAATTCAAAATCTTTTTCGGTTTGTGCCAAAATTGATTCAATTGCTTTTGGCAAAAATTTGGCACGATTATATGTGCTCATCACAACGGAAATTTTTGGCCTTTTGAACAAAACATATCCGCCAATGCAAGTTCCGGTCAATGCTAAAAACAAGAAAAGCAACCCAATTTTTTTCTTCATCTTTTAAATCCTTTTTTAAAATTTTGTATTTTTGGGAAGTTCACGGACAAATTTGAAATCTCCTTCCGAAGTTTTTTTGAATTCTTCATTTGCCCAAGCTTCGTTTGTCCAATCAACCCAAATAGCATCTTTTGAAACTTTTTTGATTTTTGCACATTCGTCTTTAACATCCAAACGGCATCCGCTATTATTATCCTCAATAATAAAATCAGCTACCCAATTTATATGTTTTAATTTGATTTTTTTCCCATGCAAAATATAATTCCAGTGATCATTTTCATCTTTAACAAAGCGCTCTTTTGGGTATCTTGTCCAATGAACTTCAATTGTTTTTTCGTCAATTTTAACCAATTTTCCGGTATCCCTGGTTGACAAACGAACCCAAATATCATCTTCTTTTTCTTCAAGATATCCGGTCCATTTATTCGGTTTATGCACCAAATAGTATGCTTTGCTTAAATCGGAAGGACAGAAGGCATTATACCTGTTATCCAGATAAATTTGAGGAAGATATGGTTCTTTTAAATTAGCTTTTTTAATTTTGCTTAAAATATTGCATTTTTCAGATGCGTCATATTCGAATTTTAATTCTTCTTTTGTGGGAGTGAAAAAAAGCGAAAATGCTTTTTTGTGAATGTTGATAGAATTTTTTCCCATAGCTCCATAATAATTTTTCACTTTGTCATCGCTGTGACCGACATAAAGCAAAACATCAGAAATAGAGGCCATATTACCACCATTAAAGACAAATTGAACCCAAAAGTCATAATCCTCTGCTGAAATTAAACCATAATCATATCTGATATGTTTTTTTTCTGCAAAATCTCTTTTGAAAAAGGAAGAAGCATTTGGAAAAACATTATAAAACATTAATTCAACTTCATAAAATCCTGGCAAATGATGAATGGTATATTTTTGGGGGTTAGAAACAGTGTAATTTTGGATAAAATCTTTTGTATCCTCTTTAGGTAATCCTCTTATTTGCGCGGTCATGGCAGTGACTTCCGGGTGGTCTCGCATAAAGGAAAGTGATTTTTCCAATCGATCCGGAACGGACCAGTCATCAGAATCCATAACAGCAACATATGTTCCTTTTGCTTCTTCTAATCCTCTTTGTCTTGAATAAGCAATTCCACGATTTTTGGGGTTTTGAATCACTCGAATGCGGGAATCTTTTTTTGCATATTCTTTAAGAACTTTTTTTGTTTCTTCTTTTGAGCCATCATCCACAATGATGAATTCAAAATCTTTGAATGTTTGATTTAAAATAGATTCGATTGATCTGGGAGCTAAATCCGGACGGTTATAAATGGGCATAACAACGGAAATCAGTGGTTTTTTCTTTTTTTGCCAGATGAAAAATGAAGTGCCACATAAAACCGATACCAACAAAGCAAAAATTATTTTTTTCATTTTAAATCCTTTCGTTTTTTTTCTGTTTATCACATATTAAAATAAAATGCCATAAAAATGTTTGATTTGTTGAAGAAAGTCAAAGACTATAAAATTTAAACGTGTAATGATTATTGAGTTATAAAAAATTATAGAAATAATTTGACTTGATAAAGGTTCTTAAAAGTTGAAAATTTTGTTTTATATTCAAGCATTGGGTGAATTTGTTAATGTAAGCACTTGGCGAGATTATTCGGCATTTGCCTCACCCTTAAAGGGCTGTCTCATTTCATTCGACATTGGCTCGGGCATAAAAGCCCTCGCCTCGAACTCACTTCGAGAGTTCTCCTCCCGCCAAGTATAAAAAAACCACCCTTTTAAGGTGGTTTTTTATGGCGCACTTGGCGAGATTCGAACTCACGACCCTTGCCTTCGGAGGGCAATACTCTATCCAGCTGAGCTACAAG
>JAZNVO010000158.1:0-3163 GCA_045592885.1 Alphaproteobacteria bacterium | reverse complement strand
CTTGCTGCTGAGAGGCAATTTGAAGCGCCGTCCACCCCTCATTTTCTTGTATATCAAGAAGAGCGCCCGCCTCAATCAATGCCCCAACATCTTTTTGATCCCCATATCTGGCAGCAAGCATCAAGGCCGTCCATCCATTCTTATTTTGTATATCAAGAAGAGCCCCTTCTTTAATAAGGGCGTTAACAATCTCCTCATCTTTATGAGCAACAGCCTCAAGCAACGCTTCCCCCATCAGTGTTGCCATTTCTTTTTTCATCTCGTTCAAGGCCTCTTGGATCTCTTTCAAATCACCGTTTTTAACAGCTGTTATTAATTGCGTATTCATTTGTTTGTCCTTATCTTTTTCCAAACGTTACTTATTTTTATAATTCCCTTTCTCGGCCTTTTGTTTGACAAACATCCCCTCTTTGACAAGAGGCAATCTTTCTGGCCTTTTCAGCATTTTTAATCATCTTGGCAATTCTCAAAAAGCCATTCGTCATTGCCAATTGATGCGCCGTTGTGCCACTTAAAGCTTTTAAAGTCACGTCAGATCCTGCTTTTAATAATGTTTCAACAATTTTTTCATCTCCATAAAAGGCGGCATACATCAACATCGTCCATCCGGCCTCATTTTGATAGTTCACATCCATTCCTTTTTTGATAAACTTTTCAACCTCTTTTTTGTCATGTTGACTGATTGCCCTAAAAAAGGAAAACTCCATCTGAGCTTCTTTTGCCTTTTGTTTCAAAAAATCAATAACGGGTGTGTGGTTTGCACTTTGTGCCCAGGTATAAGCTGTTTCCCCCTCCGCATCAAAGCAAAAAACATCTGCCCCGGCCTCAACAAGCAAGGAAACAATTTTTGCATTCCCGCAATGAGAAGCAATCATCAAAGCCGTATAATCGCATTCGGCTTTTTTGTTCACATCGGCCTTTCGTTGCAACAACCGTTGAACAAGAGCCGGCTCATTTGTCTCTACCGCAAACATCAATGGCGTATATCCGTTTTGGTTTGCGTGGTTCACATCAGCTCCCGCCTCTAACAATAAAGAAGCAACCTCTTTTTGCTTGTGATGAAGCGCCAAAATCAACGGCGTATCTCCATAAAAATCCACTTGATTTAAAGGTGCTTTATGGGAAATGAGTTTTTTAACAAGGGCTGTTCTGCCTAATATGGCTGCCTGCATCAAAGCACTGCGCCCCTTATCATCTTGATAACTTAAATTAACCCCCTCTTCCAAAAGAAGGTCAACTGTTTCAACATCGTTTTCTTTTATTGCTTGAATTAATTTCATTCTCATACTGTTCTCCATTTTAAAGGGTGCTCTTTTCCCCTCTTTTTTTTACTCTGATTTTGTCAATTGTCCTTCTTTTATTTGGCCTGACAGAATCGATTGTTGAACCGAATTATGCGTGGCCACTTTTCTTTTTGCCAGTTGTTTTTTAACGCTTTCTTCTATCATGTGGGCCAGTTTTAAATCGCCTTTTTTCATAACATAGTTATAAGCATCCAACCCCTCACTGTCTTTAATTAAAACATCCACCCCTTTGATAATTAAATAAGAAGCAATGCGCTGTTGCTTGCATTTCAAAGCAATCATCAAGATACTGTTATTTTCATGGTCCACAAGATTCAAATCCGCTCCACCCATAATTAATTCTTGAACCTGATGAAGCATCCCGTGACGGATTGCCACCATTAAGGCGGTCTCTTTTTTCTCATCATCTTGAATATCAAGATTAGCGCCCTTTTCAATTAACATTGAAACGTTTTCAAAACATTCTTTATTTTGACAGGCAATCATCAAGGCGGTCCGTCCATCCCTATTTTGCACATCAAGGTTGGCGCCATTTTCAATTAATTTTGCAATAAATTCTTCTTTCTGTTCATATTGAGAGGCAATCATCAATGGTGTCCATCCATTCAAAGTTTGCATATCAAGGTTGGCCTTACCTTCAATCAACATATCAACAATTTCATTTCCATCCTCTAATCTGGCTGCAAAATGAAGTGCTCTCCATCCGTCATTATTCGGCCTATCAAGGTTAGCACCATTTTCAATCAAGCTTTGGGCAATTTCTTTTTGATTATTTTCAACAGCAAGCATCAAGGCTGTCTGCCCCTTCTCATTTTCTATCTCAAGGTTGGCACCATTTTCAATCAAGCTTTGAGCAATTTCTGTTTGATTATTTTCAACAGCAAGCATCAAGGCTGTCTGCCCCTTCTTATTTTCTATCTCAAGGTTGGCACCATTTTCAATCAAGCTTTGAGCAATTTCTTTTTGCTTATTTTCAACAGCAAGCATCAATGCCGTGTATCCGTCCGCATCTTGCCTATCAAGCTTGGCACCATTTTCAATCAAGCTTTGAGCAATTTCTTTTTGCTTATTTTTAACAGCAAGCATCAATGCTGTCTGCCCCTTCTTATTTTCTATCTCAAGGTTGGCACCATTTTCAATCAAGCTTTGAGCAATTTCTGTTTGATTATTTTGAACAGCAAGCATCAATGCTGTCTGCCCCTTCTTATTTTCTATCTCAAGGTTGGCACCTCCCTTTATCAAGCTTTGGGCAATTTCTTTTTGCTTATTTTGAACAGCAAGCATCAAGGCTGTCTGCCACTCCATATTTTTTATATCAAGATTGGCACCGCCCTTTATCAACCTTTCAGCATTTTCTTTTTGTTTATGCTGAATCGAAATCATCAAGGCGGTCCGTCCATCACTATTTTGCATATCAAGGTTGGCGCCGTTTTCAATTAATTTTGCAATAAATTCTTCTTTCTCTTCATATTGAGAGGCAATCATCAATGGTGTCCATTCATTCGAACTTTGCACATCAAGGTTAGTGCTGGTTTCAATAAGAGCTTGATTAATTTTTTTTCCCATCTCTTTTTCGGCCGCCAAATGAAGGACCGTCCAACCTCTATAATTTACAAAACTTGTCGTGTCAGCACCCGCTTGAATCAATGCTTCTGCACTCTTTGTATTATTATTATAAACAGCGTTATACAAAGCTTCTCCTGTCATCTTTTTTATCTCGGTCAAAACCGCTTTTAAAGAGTCTAAATCATTATTTGCAACCGCATTCATCAACTTTCTTTTCATCTTTTTGCCTTTATCCGTTACCTTTTTTTTTAAACTTTTCTTAAGCTCTAAATCCCATTTTGCCGCCCGGGGTT
>JAZNVO010000157.1:0-2511 GCA_045592885.1 Alphaproteobacteria bacterium | reverse complement strand
ACTGTTTGACAGGGATAATGAAGTTTCTATGAAAGAAAACTCGATTTTTAATATCAAAGATCTTAAAAACGGATCATATGTGATTAGCAAAAAAACATCCAATGAGCTCGCATCTTCTCTTGAAGTTGGAAAAAATGAGGGGAAAACATTATCAGCAATAATGGAAAAAGAAGGGTCACATCAAGCATTTAAACGCATGCAAACGGAAGTGTTATCCGCTTTGCAATCAGATGAGGGGACTTCTATGCAAAAAGCCAAAAAAGCCCTGTCCGCTGTTGGGTCCAAAGAACAACCGATTGAACAATCGGTGGCCAGCGAACACTTGGTTGCTTTGCAAAATGTGGTGCAAGCGGAGTTGCATGGATCAACCGTTGGTCACTCAGGTGGCGAAGAAGAGGCAAGAGCAAAAGTCTATATTAAAGGGCTTTATGATCGCACAAAATCAAGCATGGGCGAGGGATTTAGGGCTCGTTCAAAAGGTGCTGTTTTGGGCGTTCAAAGTGAAGTGACCGACACTTTAACTTTGGGCGTTGGGTATGCAACAAGCCAAACAACGGCAAAAGAAGACTTGCGCCGAACGGAAGTTGACACGAACACCGGCTTTATTTCAGCGCACTATCAACCAAACGCTTGGTGGGTCTCTGGATTGGCAACCTTTAGCCGTGGCGAATATGAGGAAGAAAAACAAATCCTCTCAAGTATGGGCAAAGCCTCTTACGATGTTGACTCTTGGGGCGCTCAAGTGATGACCGGTTACGATATCAAGCTTGAAAACGCTATCATCACGCCGGAAGTTGGGTTGCGTTACTTGTCCGTCAAACAAGAGGGATACACCGATACGCTTGGGACAACGGTTGCCGGAACTCGGAGCGATTACTTGACCGCTTTGGTTGGGGTTAAAGGCACTTGGGATATGGGAGCCATTCGCCCAACCGCCGGCGTCACCGTTGGATATGATGTCATCTCTGATGATGTGTCAGCCCTTAACACCCTTGCCAATGGTGCCAGCTATACGGTGAACGGCGAAGCGCTTGATCGCTTAAGCACGGGCGTTTCTCTTGGTGTTGAAGCAGATATTGGCGACCGGACAACACTCAAACTTGAATATTCCGGAACCTATCGAAAAGAATATGTTGATCATTCGGGAATGCTTAGGTTGGAGTGGCGTTTTTAAAAAAATGGTGAAAAGGAACATTCTAGCTCCCTATACTAAAGGCTTATGTACGCCAGCCAATGTACACCGCGCCTTTAGATAGGGGGCTAGTCTTTCCCTTTTGACCATTTTTTTCGCCACTAACTTATTTATTCGCGAACTTAATAGGTTAAATTCTAGGATATAAAAAAAGCGGGTCTTTTGACTCGCTTTTTTTGTGTTTTGTTTTTCTCTTTAAATGAAATATTCTTTTAAAAGTGTTGGTAATTCTTCTAATGAAACGCGTTTTTGTTCCATTGTATCCCTGTCGCGAATGGTAACAGTTGTTGGCGTTTGTTCAATACTTTCAAAATCAACAGTGATACAAAACGGCGTTCCGATTTCATCGTGACGGCGATAGGCTTTCCCAATGTTGCCGGAATCTTCAAGCATCACACGACCGATGCCTGTTTTTAACAATGTATTCTTGATGTTACGAGCCATTTCCATGATTTGCGGATTGTTCCGTTTAAGAGGAATAACGGCAGCTTTGACAGGTGCCAAGTGTTTTTTAAGTTTCAAGACCGTTCTTGTTTCGCCATTTGGAAGCGTTTCTTCATTATAAGCTTCAGTTAAAACAGCCAAAACACCGCGTTCAACACCTGCTGACGGTTCAATCACAAACGGCACATACCATTTTTTCGTTTCATCATCAAAGAGCGCTAATTTTGTGGAACTTTCTTTGTTTTCATGAGGAGTGGAAGTAAGCCCTAATTCTGATTGGTAACGTGTGTGATTGCCAAGATCATAGTCCGTTCTATCAGCAATTCCTTCCAATTCTTCCAAACCGTGCGGAAATTCATATTCCAAATCATACGTTGCTTTGGAATAATGTGCCAATTCTTCTTTTTCAATTGTGTGAACTTTGAGTTTATCTTTATTAAGACCTTGATCTAACCACCATTGAATGCGGGCATCTTTCCATGTTTCAAGCCATTCTGCATCCGTTCCCGGTTTAACGAAATATTCAAGTTCCATTTGTTCAAATTCGCGAACACGGAAAATAAAATTACGCGGCGTGATTTCATTTCGGAAAGATTTTCCGATTTGGGCAATTCCAAACGGTGCTTTTCTTGACGTTGAATCAACAACGTTTTTAAATTGAGTGAAAATTGCTTGAGCTGTTTCCGGTCTTAAATAAGCAAAGTTTGATCCGTCTTCAATCGGGCCGACCGTTGTTTTAAACATAAGGTTAAACATTCTTGGTTCTGTTAATTCCGTTGAACCGCAATTTGGGCATTTGCCATCTTTAATATGGTCAGCTCTAAAACGGTTTTTACATTTTTTACAATCCGTTAAAGGATCGGTAAATGTGGCTT
>JAZNVO010000156.1:0-2971 GCA_045592885.1 Alphaproteobacteria bacterium | reverse complement strand
ATGAAAAAATTGAAAGAAAGAGCGGTGAAAAGGTAATAATGCAACATCAGGATAATTCCAAACAAATTCCTGCTCAATATCAAGGGATTGTTTCATCTTATGAAGTTTTGGAACATGAAGAAAAAATAAACGGTGAACATTTTATTAAAATTAAGGCATTAATTATTAAAGAGGATGTTTATGATTCCCATGATTACAAATCTAAAACAAAACAAAAAAAACCGGATCAGTCTTTGACCATTTTACCTTTCAAATTGGCATCCGGAGTGCAATTGGAGTGTTTTGGAGAAAATGTTTTGCTTGAAACGGTCAATCAGCGTTTAGAGACAAATTTGATGAAAGAATTTTCGAAAAGCTACAATTTGCTTGATAGAAACAATTTTGATGCTTATTCAAAGGAAATGTCTTTAATAGAGGGGGATTGGACTCTTCCTGAAAATAAAGTTCGCCTTAAGAATATTGTTGCGGCAGATTTTATATTGGTTGGTTCTATTGATCGGTTTAAAGCAGAGACAAAAAAACAAACAAATCCTCAAACAGGCAAAGAAACAAATGAAAATTTGATTGTTGTTAAGTATACATATAAGATTTTGGAAACGGCAACAATGGAAGTTGTTGAAGTAAATACTTTAGAACAAACATTTTCAGCAGATGATTTCCCGACCTGTTTTAAAAATCAATATGTTTCAAAAGGATTGGGTGAAAAATCTGATTATTCATTAATTATAACGCCATTTAAATCTAAAATCGGGTTGCGCTGTTTGGGACAAAAAGTATCTTTAGATAATCTTAATGAGCAAATTAATGAAAAATTTACTGAATATTTGTCAGAAAGTTCAAAATTTAATTTGCTTGACAGAAGTAACTTTGATGCTTATGCGCAAGAATTAGCTTTAGTTACCAATGAGTTAACAAATCCTTCAAATAAAGGTAAACTTAAAAATATTGTTTCGGCTGATTATATGCTGGTTGGTTCTATTGATGCTTTAAGCGCTTCAACAAATCGTCAATATATTGAATTAACGGGCGAAACAATTTATAACAGTTACTCAAAACTGAAATTATCTTATAAATTAATTGAAGTTGCAACAATGGAAGTTGTTACCAGTGGTAGTGTTGAAAAAAAGTTTGATAAAGAAGGACAATTCTCTTCTTGCGCTAACTTAACGGATTTATTGGTTGATAAGGTTGTAAAAGAAGCATCAGACAAGCTCTTAAAAAAGCTCTTTAAAGATGAAACAGAACCAACATCGGCAAAACAAACAAAGTCTCCTGTTAGAAGCAAATCAAAGATAAATGTAAATTATGCCTTACCGCTTGATTAAATAATTTTGCCGATTCAAAAACACCTCTTTTGTTGAGAAAGAGGTGCTTTTTTTATAGTGTTACAAGTGATTGCATTTGTTATGATAGGGTCGTTTTATTACTCTTTTTGCAGGTCTTTTTGATTGTTAGTTTTTTGTTTTGAAGAAAGAGTATTTTGTGTTGTTATTTTTGTGTATATCTGTTTTCTTTCAGATTTTGTTTTTTCTTCAATTGTCAGTAAAAAGGCTTTAACCAAATCACAAGAGGCGAGCATATAAGGGGTTTTTCCTTCCTTATTTTCTTTTTGAATATCTGCTCCCATTAAAACCAAGGCCAATATAAGATCAGGTGAATTTTTTTGGACGGCATAGTGTAAAGGTGTGTTCCCTTGATTATCCGGAATGTTGAGATCGGCTCCTTTGTCCATGAGAGAAACAAGAAGCTTTTCATTGCCTCCTTCTTTAATGCCCAAAACAAGAGCCGTCTCATGATTGTTGTTGACGGCATTTATCGGAACATTTTTTAAAATATTATTACCAATGAAGAAAATTGCCAGATCCTTTTGTGGCATTGATAAAATGTGTAATGGCGTATTGCCGTTTTTATCCGGTGCATATAAATCGGGATTGTTTGTTGTTTTTAAAAAATCACAAAGTCTTACGGCTTCTTCATATGTAAGATGCGTTATTTTGTCACCTAAAAATGTGAGCCCTTCTTTTGAAAAAATGTTTTTCGGATTGGCTCCCAGTTTAATAAAGGAAATTGTTAAGTCCATATAAATCAGCTCTTTTTTTAAACGGGTAACCGTTGAACCGTATCTGAAATCCGTTTGATATGCTTCTATTTTTTGTCTGATATAATGAAGTGAATTGAAAGCCAAATTTAAAGGTGTTTCATTTTTTTTGTTGGGTTGATTGATATCATTGCCGTTTTTAACAAGTTTTTCAATGTCATTAGATAAATATAAGGGAAAGCCTTTTTTCATATAGTCAGTAATAATCGTTTCTCCGTTTGGGAGAAATTTTTCTTTCGTTTCTTTCATTTTTCCTCCATATGAATTTTATTTACTTGATTTTATAACACGAGATAAGAAAGAAAGCAACTCTTTTTTAAGAATATTGACGGGAAAAAGTGACGAATTTAACGGGTCTATCTCGTCCAATCAATTGGGCATTTAAACGGCTGTTTTCAATTTCAAGCTGTTTGATTTTTAGTTTGAGAGGAATGATGATCTCTTCTGTTTGAAGAGACAGATCTAATGCGGATAAATTCTCTTTGTTTTTCAGTGTGGGATCGGCGCCGTTTTTAAGCAATAGTTCAACCATTTTTTCTTTTTTGATTGCCAGATGTAAAGGCGTGTTGCCGTTTTGATCCGGTGAATTAATCTCAATTTTGTTTAAAGAAAGAAGGGTGGACAATAATTTTTCATCTTCTCGTAAAACCGCAAAATGCAATAATGTTTCATCTTTCTCATTTGTGAAAGATATGTCCGCCCCTTCTTGAATGAGTCTTAAAATGAATTGATATCTGCGATTTTGAACCGCAAGCTCCAACGGTTTTTTGCCTGTTTTGTCCGGTTCGTTGATATTTGAAAGAGAAATGACTTTTTCAATGATTTTTTCTTTTATTTTTTCGTTTAAGTCGGAGGCCAAGCGGTCTTAGGAAG
>JAZNVO010000155.1:0-7575 GCA_045592885.1 Alphaproteobacteria bacterium | reverse complement strand
TTCTTTCTTTTTTGATTTCTTCTTGTTTTAACTCAACAACATCATCTTTATGCTCAAAATAACAACCACAGGCCGAACAATGACATTTTTTCCCCACTAACGAGGCACTTTCATCCGGAATTTTATATTGGGTGAAACATTTTGGGCAAATAATTAACATTTAGCTTTTCCTTTTTAAAAAAATGTTGTAAACATAATATAAACGATTTTCAAATAACTTACAACAGTTTTTATAAACAAAGGGCACAAAACAGTGACAAACAAATTATCAACTCCAATTGCCGAATTTAACGGCGTTTCTTTTAAATATCCGACAGGACCGGACGTTTTAAAAGATATTCAACTTGTTCTTCAACCGGGATCTTTTTATTTTATGACAGGTGAAAGCGGGGCCGGTAAAACATCTTTGTTAAGTCTGCTTTATTTAAATAATATGCCGACAAAAGGTCGTATCCGCCTGTTCGGTTATGCTCTTGACACATTGAACCGTGAAGCAAAAGCACAAATCAGACGACAAATCGGCGTTGTTTTTCAAGATTATCGCCTTTTGGATCATTTGAATGCGTTTGATAATGTTGCCCTGCCCCTTCGTATTTCGGGCACCAAAGAACAAGACATCAAAAAACACGTGCGTGAATTGCTTGCTTGGGTCGGACTTGAAAAACAATTAAATAAATTTCCACATGAACTTTCCGGTGGTGAAAAACAACGGGTTGCCATTGCAAGAGCCGTTATTAATCGACCGCGTTTGTTACTTGCTGATGAACCAACCGGTAACGTTGATGATGCCATGGCAAAGCGATTGATTTATTTATTTTTAGAACTCAACAAACTCGGTACAACAACAGTTATTGCCACACATAATCATAATTTAATCAAACATTTCGGCTTCCCTCGCCTTCATTTGTCTCACGGCAGAATTGAAGCTGTTGAAAAAAATTCATCACAAAAAGGATAAGCGAGGAAAACGACCATGAAAAAAAGAACAGATATTCCCTTTTCATCAGATGCATCAAAATTTTTCATTCCGTGGCTCAGTATGTTTATGGTTTTTATCGCCACTTTAATCACAGCCATTGCCATTGTGGTTTATTCTTCCGTGAAATCATGGACAAGCAATATTTCGGGTACCTTAACCGTTCAAATTCCAACTTATACGGATAAAGGAGAAAGCAGAGAAGATAAAATCAACAAAGATATTGAAATGACACTCACATTATTGCGTTCAAGCGAAGGCATCACAGGTGCCACTTTGCTTTCCGATGAACAAATTGCCACACTGATGGAACCATGGCTCGGGCACAGCGACACCATCACGGAATTACCATTACCAAAAATCATTGATGTGAATGCAGATCCAAATAATTTTCCAAACATCAGACGATTAAAAGCCGACCTTTTCGATCAAGTACCGGATGCAATTTTGGACAGTCATCGCGCAGCTTTATCGGATTTGGTAGCCTTCTTTGAAAACATGGTACATTTGATTGCCTTTATCTTGCTTCTCATTTTAATCACAACGGCACTTTCCGTTATTTATGTGACAAAATCGAGTATGTCCGTTCATCAAAAAGTGATTGAACTGATTCACATGATGGGTGCCAGTGACTTTTATATCACCATTCAATTTGCCATGCGCAGTTTCAAATTAACGCTTTTGGGAAGTTTCATCGGATTTTTACTCGCCATCCCGATTATGGTGTTATTCGATTATTTCCTTCGTCAAATGAGTTCAAGCTTTGTGCTTGAAAGCACCTTGACACCTCTTCAATGGCTCATTTTAATCAGTATCCCGTTATTAACAGCTATTTTATCGTTCTTAACGGCATATAGGACTGTCACCAAAACATTAAAACAAACACTCTAAATGCTAAAAAAACTATTAAACTTAAACATTTATTTTTCAATAATTTTCTTGATGTTTTGGCTCATCGGATTTTTGTTTTTTTCGTTGTATGCCCTGTCTTTTAAATATGCTACGCAACATCACTCAGAAGCCGTTATTGTTTTAACAGGCGGTAGCAATCGCGTGAATACGGGATTGAAACTTTTGAAAGAAAAAAAAGCCGATTATATGTTGATTTCGGGAGTTCATAAAGAGGTCACCAAACAAAAACTTTTTCCAAAGGTATCAGAAGACATTTTAAATAAAATCACATTAGGATATGAAGCTCTAGACACCAAAGGAAATGCCAAAGAAGTGAACAATTGGATCAAACAAAAAAACATCAAATCCATTTTACTTGTCACAAGTTTTTACCATATGCCTCGCAGTATGTTTGAAATTCAACAACTCAATCAAGACATTCAAATTTCTCAACTGCCCGTTTTCCCAAAATCATTTAACAACTCGGTAGATTGGATCAAAACAAGATATGCCTGGTTGTTATTTATTGAATATCACAAAATGATTTATACAAGAATCAAAGCTCTTTTTTGAAAGGATATCACATGACTGAAATTTATAAACCGTCAAAAATCAGATCGTTCTGTTTCAATATATTTTTATATCTCGGCACATTTCTTTTATGCATTCTTTATTTACCGACAATGTTGATGACAACAAAAGGTTCCGGTTGTTTTCCAAAAACATGGTCAAAGATTATGCGCAAAGGATTAAAAGTTATCTGCGATATTGAAATCGAAGTAAAAGGACTTGAAAATTTGCCAACAGAAGCGGGATATATCGTTGCCTCAAAACACCAATCTGCCATGGAAACCGTTTTGTTTCATGGCATTATTCCAAATCTTTTTTATGTATTAAAAAGAGAATTGCTCTTTTTGCCGTTAGCGGGTCTTTATTTTCTTAAAACAGGATGCATTGCCATTGACAGAAAAGGAGGCACCAAAACCATGCGAAAAATGGTGACGGGCGTGAAAAAGAATCTGGCTCGCGGTATGAATCTTACCATTTTTCCGGAAGGCACAAGAACAGCCCCCGGCAGCAAAAAACCTTATTCTCCGGGAGTGGCTTTTCTTTATGAACAATGTAATGTTCCCATCATTCCCGTTGCATTGAACACCGGTTATTGTTGGGGTCGGAATCAAAAACTCAAAACTCCAGGTATTGTCACCGTTTCATTTTTACCTCCGATTGAACCTGGCAAAAATAAACGCGAGTTTATGAAAGAACTTTATGACACAATCGAAGCAGAACAAGACAAACTCATTCATCCGCATGAACTAAAAAAACAAAGGGAATCAAAATAATGATTGAAAAAAAAATCGTCCTTGGCGTTTATTCCGATTCAAGTTTAAATAATGTTGAATTGAGTCTTGTTGAAACGGATGGAGTTGATTTATTCGGCGCCCCCATTTCACTAATCAGGCCGTATGATAAAGACATTAAAGACGCGATTTATAAATTAATGCTCAAGGGCGATTTTTCCGATACAAAGAGTATGACTGAGATTTCACAAAAGCTCACCGCTTTTCATGAAGAACTTATTGAAGAATTCATTTCGCTTCACAAACGAAAATATCCGAAAATTGATTTAATCGGTTATTCCGGTCACACCGTCTATCAAAATCCGGATGAAAAAGTGAACATTACACTCGGTAATTTTGAAAAAATCTCAACACGCTTTTCCATTCCGGTTGTTGGTCGTTTTTTAAATTCCGATTTAAATGCCGGGGGAAGAGGCGGTCCGATTTTTGCCTCGTTTTATGATGCCCTCACCCGCAAAGAAAAAAAGCCTTTATGTGTTGTTTCTTTGGGAGGTATCATCACCATGACAAACATCAATCCCTTTGGTCAATTGGAAGCTTTTGATGCATCCATCGGTTTGGTATTGCTTGATCATTGGATATTTCAAAAAACAGGCACCGAAATGGATTATAATGGTAAATACGCCAAACAAGGAAGTGTTGATACGGCCCTTTTAAATCGCCTGCTTAAAGATAAATATCTTTTGAAAACTCCTCCAAAAACAGTTCGTCGTGAAGGGTTTATGGAACTTTATAAACATATCGAAGGATGTTCACTTGAAACAGGCGCTGCCACAATTTCAAGATTCATTGCCAAAACGATTTTGAAAAGTGCCTCTTATTTTAAAGAAGCACCGATTCAATATCTTTTAATCGGCGGAGGCATTTACAATCCGACATTATTGCAAATGATTAAAGAAGAGATAAAAGCCCCTCTTCAAACAGCTCTTGATCTCGGGCTTGATAATGACACTTTAAATGCCATGGGTTACGCCTTTTTGGCCGCTCGTTCTGTTACCGGCCTTCCCATCACCTTTCCCGAAACAACAGGCGCCTATGAAGCCGTCACGGGAGGGAAGACATTTTTTCCCGCTTAAATGCGATTCGCATCTGTTTTTTTGATTTTTCCTATCAAAAAGGGGAAAATACGTTTTTTTTATACATAAAAAAGTATATAAAAATCATAAAGTTATATAATTTCTATTTTTTTACTTGATTTTTAGTTTTGTTTTATATATTATTCGAATCCTCTGTTCAATTTAACAAAAGAGGAAAAAATGAACGTATTTACAAGTAAAACAGTTTTAACATTAACGGCATTTATGTCAGTTAATTCTGCTTTTGCAAACACATTACCGCCATCATATGATGCACCGGTAAATCAAGATGCTGTTGCAACAAAAAAAGTTGAAACAAAAAATAATGATTTAAGAATGGCAAATAGCTTACCGCCGACGCCGGAAAAAATGGCAAACACATTACCACCAACCTTTGATTGGAATCAAAAAAGAATTCTGGCAAGAAACACAATCAATTTTAACCACCTGAACACCAGCCGTGTCAGAGGGGCATAATTAAACGGATAGAAAAAAGAGAAAGGATTATATCGCTTTTATTTTCCTTTCTCTTCTTTACTTTCCTTAAGACACCTTTTAAAGGTGTTTTTTTATACTTGATTTAAAGAAAAAAAGAGAGCCGAATGACTCTCTTTTTTTTATGCTTTTAAAAGCCCTAGAATTTGTATCTCAATGAGGCTAATCCCGTGTGATTAGTATAATCCCCTTTGAAGATACCTTCATATTCTATGGCAATTTCTGCCTTTCTATTAATATCCAACCCGACACGAGCGCCAATTTCAATGCCGAATTTATCAAGATTTTCCGTCACAACATCATATTTTGACCCATTCACAAGAGTGACAGAATTTTCCAAATCCGGTTCAAGGAAATCATAGGTAATCGCAGCCCTTAATTCCGGATACCAAGCAATTGACGGGCTGAGCGTATACCCAATGGTATATTGCGCACCCAAAATACCCGTTAAGATATGACCGTCTGCTCCATCCACTTTTTGACCGGCACTGTCTGTATATCCTTGTTGTTTGATATAGGTGTATCTGAGCCCGATTTCAGGAGACAACACACCACTAGCCCAATTGCCTGATACAAACGGTCCCATTTTTTGACCGAACATAATTTGACCGCCAAAAACATCTACATCATATTCAGCTTTTACCCGTTCAGTATAAACCTTTTTGTTTTCTTCATATGAAGAACGGGTATATAAAGCCAACCAATTGGAATAAAATCTGTCCGGATTATATTCACCATAAACAGCAATGGTATGTGATTCAACATCCGTATCCCGTTGAACGGCCGTTCCATCTGATTTTGTGTATGTATAGGCCAATCCTAACTTCGTATCCCGTCCGATATGTTTGTCAAAACCAAGGGCAATACCTTCCGTATCCATATCGAAGCCTTTGTCCCCCGAATATTCGGATTGTCCATAAACTGCTTGAGCCCACACTCTTGATTTTCTTTCAGGGAAACGATAGAAACGTTTGCCATTATGCACATAACCGGTTCTATCCATTGATGCATACAATTGTTTCGAAATCATGCCATGCAAACGTGTGGTAATTTCAGTTGAATGCGCCTGAATAAGCGGAGACACATCCGGTGCAATTCCATCCAAAGCATCTCGATAAAGTTTGGATTCGCACCCATAATCTTGAGCCAATCGGTTCAAAAGCTCTCTGATTTCTTGTGCCTTTTGGTGACCTTCCATTTCCCCTTCAGATTCCACCCAAGCATTATGCACACATCCGCCATTCGGACAAATCGGACGAACTTTTGTTAATTCATAAACCCCTTCACCTTTATATGTGATATCATACATATAGTTTCTAGTAATTTTTGCAAAACCAGTGTTATCCACATCATTCAAAGTTGTTTCAGCATCCAAAATTTTAAATTCTTTCGGACCGTCTTCTTTATCCATGTGTTCACCGGCTTTCACGCGAATGGTAATGGCCGTATCTTGATCGGAAATGTTAATCGTATTAGCACTCAATCCACCAAAGTTTTTACCTAAATCACCTTCTTTACCATCTTTTGTGTTCAAGTGAACAAGCATTTCGGATCCTTGGTTCACATTAATCGTGTCACCATAAACGGCGGCTTTACCCACATCAATTCGGCTTTCATTCACATTGACTGTTCCGGTTTTATCTCCCGCACGATTAATCACACCTTGGGTCAAATCATTCGAATGGTGCAATTGCAAAGAGCTGTTTTGAAGTGTCAATGTGCCGGCATTATAAATATCTTCCCCATCTGCAAAAAGACGAACTTTATTGCTTGGAGCCGGATGCCCGGAATTGGTTGTTGATTGATCATAATAGGGGTCATAATCTAAATCAATCGTGTCTTTAGCCTCTTTAATGGTAAAGTCACCACCTGCATCGTTATAAATGGCCGATCCTTTGCCACCGGTCGCCGTATTTCCTTTAAAGGTGGTTAAAGAAGCCTTTTGAATGACAAATTTACCACTGTTATAAATGGCACCACCTTGACCACCCGTGTTGGAATCAAAGGTTGCCCCTTCAATCACAGCATCCCCACCGTTTGCATTATAAATCGCACCACCTTTTTCCGTTGCCGTGTTTTGAGTGAACGTATCATTTGCAGATGTCAACAACGCAGCTGGCGCATTTTCTATACCGGTTGCAATATTGGTGATGGCTCCTCCGGCGGCTGAGCTTGTGTTCTTTTCATACGTATTTTGTGTGGACGTCAATCCGCCCATATTGTGAATCCCACCGCCTGAACTAGTCGCCGTGTTATTTTTGATTTCGGAATTTGAAACTTCAAGTCGGCCTTGAACCAATGTATTTGTGTTATCAACAGTGAGTATGTCCGTGTTATTGAAAATCGCACCTCCTTCACCGCCTGTTTGCTTGGTCTTATTGGCATCAAACGTGCTGTTTGTGATAACCATTTTGCCTGAATTATAAACGGCTCCCCCTATATAAGCTGCCGTATTTTTTGTCATTGTCGCATTATTAATCGTTGCTTCTGCATCGATATATGTTGCCGTTCCATCTTTCACAGACACATACCCTGCATTATAAATCGCTCCACCAGCATTACCGGCCAAGTTATCGTCAAATGTATCCCCTTCTGACTCTAAAATTACCTTTGGCGGTTGATAATTGCTTCCATTTGCATCCGTAACCGATGCGCCAACCGAGTTCGCAATTGCTCCTCCAACATCTGCCTCATTTAATTGATATTTATTGCCACTTGAACTGGCCGTTCCATAATTGGCAATCGCACCTCCTCGCGTCGCCGTTTCATTTTGTGT
>JAZNVO010000154.1:0-7810 GCA_045592885.1 Alphaproteobacteria bacterium | reverse complement strand
TGAAGGATGTTTCAGGAATCGGCTCACAAACAACAAAAATTTTGGATTTGAATGGAATTGAAACAATTGCGGATTTTGTTCAAAAAGATCCTCTTTGGATTCGTAACAAAATTTCTTATACAGCCGAAAAACTTTATTATGAATTAAAAGGACAAGCCATCAGTTTGGTGGATTCAAAAATTTCTCCACCCGCTTCCATTCAAGATACAAAATCATTTGATGAGTTTGTAACGGACAAAAATTTTCTTATCGGCAGATTGAATTATCATATTCACAAGGCCTCTCAAAAATTAAGGTTATGGAACGGATTTACAAAAGAAATCAGCGTTACCCTTCGAACAAAAAATTTTCAAACATTTGAAACCAACTTTCGTCTGCCGTTTGCCACTAACTCTGAAACAACACTTTTAAAAGCTGCCACCAATTTGGTTCAAAAAATGTATCATCCGAATGTTATTTATCGATCCTTAGGGGTTACCTTAAAAAACCTTTCCTTTGGGAAAGAAAAACAAATATCTCTTTTTGATCAGGAAAAATTTGAAGACGACAAAATCTCTCATCTTATTGATAAGATTGAAGAAAAATTTGGAAAAGACAGCATAAAACTAGGGGTCTAAAACTTTTTTTCTTTTTTATAAAAAAAGGCTTGATTTTGCCTTTGAAAAAGAATACGATACATCTTGTAAGAACGGCCCGTTCTTTCTAGGATTTCGTTATCCGACTGTATGACATGGGCAGTATGAATAAAAAATGCCCAATTTTTTATTTTGAATACGAAAGACTGCCGGGCATCCACTAGCAATAGCATTGATTAAATCATAACTGTTGGGTGGATGCCTGCTTAATAAGGCGACGCCAAATCAGCAGGACTATTTTTCATGTCATCAATAGTAACGAACATCCACCCACCAATCGGTGGGTATATTTTTTCTTTCAAGAATAATTAAAAAAATTTCAATCCCGATACAAATAAAACAAACAATAAAAGATGTTATAATCAGGGTATTTAAGATCTTGATATAATCCATACATCAAAAAAGAACTCAAAAGAATAAAAAAAGAGCTTTTTGACCAATAAGCGTGTATTAACCAACACACCCACGCCTTAAATGTCTTTTAAAAGCCCTTTTTTCATATATTGCACAAACTATCCTTTTATCCCACATACCAACGATAAAACGCTTTTACACCTTCTTTTAATGGAATTTTGGGTTGCCACCCAAGAGATTTAATTAAGGTGGCATCCATCATTTTTCTGGGAGTTCCATTTGGTTTTGATGCATCATAAACAATCTCACCATCAAATCCGACTGTTTGTTTCACCAATTCAAATAAATCTTTTAACAAAATATCATCACCGTTTGTGATATTCACATGCTCACCGATATCTTTATAATCTTTATTCATCATCAAATAAAAGCAAGCATCGGCCAAATCGTCGGAACACATCAATTCACGATAAACAGACCCATCACCCCAAAGAACAACCTTATCTTTAAAAGCACCTATTTGATTCAATGCCCATTCGATTGAGGCATTGTCTTCAAAATCGATTTTGTCATCCAAACCCCAACCGAGTTTATATCGTTTCAAATCTTTTTTCAATCCCTCAAAATCATTTAAAGAAAGCAATTTTGCAAGATGAAATCTGCGCATAATCATGGGAAGCAAGTGCGCCGTTTCCATATTGAAATTATCTCCTATACCATATTGATTGGTCGGCATAACGGAAATAAAATTTGTGCCATATTGTTCATTATAATATCGACACAATTTAATCGCCGCAATTTTCGCCAACGCATAGGCTTCATTTGTTTCTTCCAAGGAGCCAGTAAGCAAACTTTCCTCCTTCATCGGCTGAGGGGCAAGACGCGGATAAATGCAAGACGACCCCAAGTTCAAAAGTTTCTTCACCCCTGTTTGATAACTTGCCTGTATCACATTAGCAGCAATCATCATATTGATATAAATAAATTCAGCCGGATATGTTTTATTTGCCATAATCCCACCGACTTTGGCGGCTGCCAAAAAGACATAATCCGGCTTTTCTTTTTCAAAAAATTTGAATGTTGTTTCTTGATTGGTTAGATCCAATTCTTCCGATGAACGGGTAATGATATTTTGAAACCCTTCTTTTTGAAGACGGCGCAAAATCGCCGACCCAACCAAACCTAAATGTCCGGCAACAAAAATTTTTGCATTTTTTTCCATTTTTACTCCTCCGCCACTACAGATACTTGATACCCGTTTTCTTTCAAAAGTTTTTCCTTTTGAGCATTCAAAAAATCTGCTTCAACCATTTCTTTGCAAAGGGTTTTTAAATCTCGTTTTGCTTCCCATCCCAATTCTTTTTTTGCCTTTGAGGCATCCCCCAACAACAATTCGACTTCAGCTGGTCTAAAATATCTCGGATCCACTTCAACAACCACTTTCTTTGTTTTTTTATCAATACCTTTTTCATCAATTCCCTGCCCTTGCCATTCAATATCAATGTCAAGTTCTTTAAAAGCCATGGTGACAAAATCTCTGATTGACGTGGTAGTACCTGTGGCCAAAACATAATCTGACGGTTTATCCGCCTGTAAAATACGCCACATCCCTTCCACATAATCTTCGGCATGACCCCAATCACGTTTAGCATTCAAATTACCAAGATAAAGTTTTTCTTGCAAACCCAATTTAATTCTGGAAGCTGCCATAGTGATTTTTCTTGTTACAAAAGTTTCTCCTCTTCTGGGGCTTTCGTGGTTAAACAATATACCGTTTGAGGCAAAAATACCAAAACTTTCCCTATAATTCACCGTAATCCAATAAGCATAAAGTTTTGCAACTCCATAAGGAGAACGCGGATAAAAAGGTGTTTTCTCCGATTGCACAGGATCTTGAATCAAACCATATAATTCCGAAGTGGATGCTTGATAAAATTTTGTTTTTTTCTCCAAATGATTGATTCTGATAGCTTCCAACAACCGAAGTGCTCCCAGTGCATCCGTATCTGCCGTAAATTCCGGACAATCCCAAGACACTTTCACATGGCTTTGAGCTGCCAAATTGTAAATTTCATCCGGTTGAATTTCCCCCACCAAACGAATAAGATTGGAACTATCTGTCATATCCCCGTAATGCAAAAAGAATCTGGCATCTTCTTTATGAAAATCTTCATATAAATGATCAATTCGTGCAGTGTTAAAACTGGACACTCTTCGTTTTAACCCATGAACTTCATATCCCTTTTTTAAAAGTAATTCTGCCAAATAAGAGCCATCTTGCCCCGTCACACCGGTAATTAATGCTTTCTTCATCTTACTCCCCATATTTTAATAAAAATTCTTTTGTTTCATTTGGACCTGATACTTGAACAACTTCTGAATTACCCAATTTTAACACAGCCTGTGCCAGCGAATAATCATTTCCGCCTTCAAATGTTTTATCTCCGAAAAAGATGATTTTTTCCTTTGGATAAAGATTTCTTAATTTTTTTGCCACCTGTTCTTTACCACATCCTTTTGGCGTAATATCCATTGAGATCATTCCCCCAATCGCCACATCATAATCTGAAAACGTTTTGATTAGCTCCTCTTTAATTTTTTCACGCTCTTTATGTTCTTGATCATAAGCAAAATATTTTTCACGTTCTTGATAAGGACAATCTCTTCCTAAAACGGAAAAATTAATCATCCCATCACGCTCTTCAATATAATTTGAAAAAAGATCATAAGGATAATCAGTTGTCAAACGATAATTTTCAAGCATTTCAAACAATTTTTCATCGGCCTTGAACGTGTTTTTATAGACAAAATCCCCTTTTTTCCAAAACACGTTACCCATTGAACAATAAATTCCTTCGAACTTCATCACCGTTTCATATGAAACTTGCTCCAACACTTTTTTAAAATCAGAACCGGTAGCTATAAAACATTTTTTATCGCTCATCCAAGAGGCAAAAAAAGAGTCGAATTCTTTTGTCATGGGCAGTCTTGGCGGGGTAAGCGTTCCGTCTAAATCAAAAACAAATACTGTCATACCACGCCTTTATTTTTGCCAATTATTCAAAATCCACGATGAAGAATTGGCTTTATTGTGCCCACCAACCCAAAAACAAAGAGCCACATCCAATTCATTACATACAGCCGTTTCGGGAATGTTTTCTTTTGTTCTATCGCCCCCATTTGCAAAAACAAGCATAGCATCGGGATATTTTTCTCGGGCCTTTCTGATACCATCTGACGCAGAATTGTCACTATCATCAAACCCAATCACATCAATCACGTTTTTTAAATATCCGCAAACAGCCGCCCTTGTTTTAAAACTCATAAAATTTTTGCCTTTTTTTCGGGTCAACCATTCATCGGAATTGAGCAATAAAATAACACCATCTGAATTTTCAGCAGCCTCTTTTATCATTTCAATATGGCCTTCATGCAACGGGTCAAATCCACCGGAAACAATATAATATGTCGTCATCTTTTATCCTTTCAAAACAATATTCTCCCATTATGCAAATCCAAGCAGCAAAAAGCAAGCTTTATTTTACTTTAGGGTGACACATATTATAAGTGCACTCAAACTCTTTTGTTTCATTTTTTTCATTTGTGATCAACAATCGGCTATAGGCTCCGGATTGATCAGTTTTTAAAAACGTTCCCGTTCCTTTGGTTGATTCATAACATTCATCCGGTTTTCTTTTGATCTCATAATATGTATTATCTTCTTTTAAAATAAGTAATTTTTCAACAGCATCTTCCTTTAAAGGACCGGCTTTAAGATGAATAGCGTTTTGAGAAACATAAACCCATTGAAAGTGCCCGGTATATTCACTACAAGCTTGATATTCGGCAGATCCATTATTATACATATGCTCTGCAATATTTTCACCCCCTTTAAAATCAAGCATTAAAATATTTGTTGGATAAATCCTATATGATTTCAAAAAAGGTTCAAGCTCCCAAAACATCCGTGTCAAAATAATCGGATTTGGACTATAGCTCCAGTTAAATTGTTGTCGATAATATTTTTTCATTTTTTGTATCAGCGGATGATGTTTTTTAACTGCAAAAATCCCAGCTGAAAATATATTGTGATGCTCAAAAGTTAATATTAAGTCTTCTGTCAGTAACGGCTCTAATGACTTATTTAATTTCATATCTGTATCCAAATATATTCCGCCCTCTTTATCAAGAGCCTCCAATCGACACCAATCAGAAACAAATCGCCATTCTTTTATTCGATAAGCATCTCGAACAAATGCGTTATCTTTTATGTTACAATTTGTTTCATCCCATTTTTTAATTTCATAGTCCGGCATTTTTTTCTGCCATTCCTGAATATTTTTTTGAATATTTTCAGGAACGGGACCACCCACCCAAACATAATGGATTTTTTTTGGTATCGGCGAAGATACATCCTTTGTTTCATTCAAAAAATCAATAAATTTTTCAAAACCCAAAAAAGGATTTTTGACAAATATGAGCATCAAGAAAAACGAACAGATCAAAATTTTTAAAATTAAAAAAACTTTATTCCTCATTATACAATTCTTTTTTTAAAGCATGATACAACGCAGAAACCACCATATCCGGTTTCAAATTCAAAGAAGAAAGTTCTTCAATTGTTGCCTCATATAGTTCATATTTGTTTTTTTCATTTGAATAAAGCCATTCTGTTCCGGTCGGCATTTTTCTTTCAATCTCTTGGACCAAATAAAAATCAACACTGTTTTTCATATCAACATCATCCAAGTGAAACAAAAATTTAATTTTATCAACCACACTACCTGTTTCTTCAGCCAATTCCCGAATTAAAGCTTCTTGAGAACTTTCTTCCTTCTCAATTCCACCACCCGGCGTCACATAATATGGCTCTTTTCCTTCTTTTGTGCGTTTAATCAGCAAAATTTTGTTTTCTTTTGTCAAAACAAGTGCTCTGGATGACTTTCGAAATTTCATCATAACAGTTTCTCCTTTTTTCTTTGGATATTCTAACTGATTTTTAACATTTTTCAAACAAAAAACAAATTGATTTTCCTGAAATAATATGTTAAAATATTTCAAACAGTTAAAAGGAGTTTTTATGATCAGAAATGCCACTATGAAGGATGCTGACAGCATTTTAAAACTTGTAAATGAAAATGCATCCAAAGGCTTAATGCTTTCAAAATCACCTTATGCAGTTTATAAGGACATTCAAGCTTATATTGTTTATGAAGAAGAGGGAAAAATTTTAGGATGCGCTCGTTTAAATATTGCTTGGAATGATTTAGCGGAAATTGCTTCTTTGGCTGTTGATTTAAATGCCCGAGGAAAAGGCATCGGCAAGCAACTTGTTCTTCACTTGGTTGAAAGAGCAAAATATTTGGATATTAAACGTGTGTTCACCTTAACGTATCAAGTGCCGTTTTTTATCAAATGCGGATTTCATGAAGTTGAAAGACAAGCCCTTTCTTATAAGGTTTTTGGTGATTGTTTAAGTTGCCCCAAAGTGAACAATTGTGATGAACATGCACTTGTAATCGATATATAAAAAATTTTTTATTGATAAGCGGATACATATTATTGTATATTAAAAGAAAGTGACAATTTCTTTTAAGGAAGCAATATGAAAAAATATCTTTTACTCTCCGCTATTTTCTTTGTTCCGTTTAGTGCAAAAGCAAGCTCTTGGGAAATGAGCGCGCATGGTCTTGCCGGTGCTTATTTTGGGGTCAGCGAAACAAAATATGAAAATAAATATCCCTCCCGTTTCGTTACACGTGGAGATGCCACTTTAAAGCTTGATTATAAAATCAATGAAACGCATAAAATCGGTGTTCATGCCGCCTCAACACTGATGTATCGACAAGATGATAAAGACCGTTCCGAAGGCGAAGTCAGGTTTTATCCTTATTTGCAAGATGAATCAAAGTTTGGTATCATTCAAATCGGATACACCAAAAATGCAGCCAATCAATTGCATAAAGGAGCAACGGATATCACATTTTTAGGCATTGATGATTCAAATGCAACCTATTTTTTAAGTAATCCGAACTGGTCTGGCGGGTTTAAATCAACAGCTTATTACACCGCAAATGCCACAGCGATTTTAACAGATGGCAGAGCCCCTAAATTAACCTATATTACACCAAAGATAAACGGATTTAAGCTTGGCGCTTCCTATACCGTTCATAATGCAAACAGACGCGGAACAACCAGCCGATATGTTGATTATGAAACCAATGAAGACGGCTATACTTTTGGGGCTCAAAAAGAATTCGTTTTGTCTGAAAAATCAAAAATTTACACCTCATTGGGTTACGGTGTTTTCAACTCAACGGATAAAGAAATTTCTTTTGGTTCTCAATATCATTACGGATCATTTAATATCGGCGCAGGATATAAAAAAGCTTATATCGACGGAACAAAAAACCCGATTTCAACAAAAAGAGTTAATTCCTATCTACCGGCTTATTTTGATAATTTCAGAGAATCCGAAAGCTATAATATCAGCATGGGATATGGATGGGAAAAATTTAAAACGAATATAGCTTATTTCTTTTCTGAAGCAACAAACACACGGCATCAAAACTCTTTATATATCTGGTCAAATGTGTATAATTTAACAGATAATGTTGAACTTTATGGCATTTTATCACATTTAAATTCAAACAGCGAAACACACGAAAAAGATAATGAAGGCACCTCCTTTATTACGGGAATCGGATACCGTTTCTAATAAATAAAAAATAAAAAAAGCCTCAAAAAAGAGGCTTGTTTTTAAGCTTTTGTATGCCCTCTTAAGTTATATGGGATAGGCTTTTTTGAAAGTATTTTTTTTG
>JAZNVO010000153.1:0-2759 GCA_045592885.1 Alphaproteobacteria bacterium | reverse complement strand
TTGAGTAAAGACCGATAAAAACAAGCGGATATTCCTTTTCCCATTTGCTGTTTCTTTTTTCAGCCCGCCGTTTTTTTAACCATAAATTAATAAAAAAAGTCAGCACTGCCGGAATGGCGATTGTTCCCCAAAGTAAGGGAGAAATTAACCATTGATTTGCTCGAGCTGATGCCGATCCCGCCCAAGAAAGCATATATGTGATTTCAAGCATATAAAATGGCACACCCACCATATAAAGAACGGACGGCACCACACGTTTTATCTTCTCTTTTTTGAAAAACGATAAAAAGGTCATTGTTATCCAATCATCTTTGTATAAGAAATCACGCGCCCCACAACATTCACTTGTTGATAATCACCGGCTTTCAACGGTTTATATTTTTGATTATCAGACATAATTTCAACCGAATTATCAAAAGGGTTAATTTGCAACCGTTTCACAACCAACCGATCGCCGATGCAAAACAAATAAATGCCATCACTCACGGGAGAAGAACAAGAAACATCCACCCACACAAAATCACCCGAAGAAATGGTCGGTTCCATACTGTCCCCCACCACCTTCAAAATTTTGATATATTCCGGCGCAACCGTTGTCACCTCTCTTAACGCACTCATGGAAAGACCTTGTCTGCCGATCACATTTGTGTCAAAATTCACCATCCCGTTGCCACAACAGGCCACAGCATCCACCATGTCAATTTGAACCATATCCGTTTTTTCACCGCCGTTTAAAAGCCAGCGCCAATCAACACGAAAAATATCTGCATATAACATAGCGGATTTTTCATTCAAAGAACGTTCACCCGATTCATGCTTTTGATATTTTTGATATGAAAAAAGTCGACCGTCATCTGCAAATTTTTTATAAAAATCCATCGCATCGCGACACCCTAACTGTAACCGACATTGAAGCATTCGTTGCGATTGTGCATAATCTTTTGCCATGACTTTTCCTTTCAATTGTTTTATAATTTATCATATTTTTACTTAATATGTTTTGTATTATATTTAGATGTATAATACAAGAAAAACACAAAGTCAAGGCGTTTTTTATAAAAAAAACAAAAAGCGCTATTTTTTTTAAAATAGCACCTTTTGTCAATATCCTTATAATACAAGAAAGCGGTTATATACCGGTTCATCTGTCATTTTGGCTCATTTGATAAATTGCAGCCATATCTTGACGGTTAAGCCCAATGGATTGATAATCCGCTTCGGTTAATTGAACAGGTTCGGCACATTGATGAAACCGGTTGATAAGACCCATCGGATTTTGCGCAGCTTCCGCTTCAAGTTGGCGGTTTGTTGCCTTTGCCGTCATCATTTGCATAGAGTGAATCTGTTCATCGGAATATTTCTCACGCAACTCACCAACAGTAACGCCTTTGAAAACTTCCGTTGCATTTTCTTGTTTCAAATCATGAGCGGCAATATCCACATCATCTTTGCCACCAAGCCAGGTCGGGGCATATCGATCCCAACCGGAAAGCCCTTCTTTTTTATCATCAGACTCTTCTTTTTTCTTTCCCGTTTTTTCGGACATATACGTATCATATTTTTCAACCTCTTCACCGGTCCAGCCCCCCAAAAAAGACGGCGCATATCGTTCCCAAATGTTCGGTTTTTCAATATATCCTGCAGCCTCTCTGGCACCTTTTGTTTCGTTTAAGCGTTCTTCAGACCATCCGCCAAGCCAGGTCGGAGCATATTTTTCCCAAAAGTTTGGAAAAGCAACGGATACATCTTGACGAAGTCGTCCCCGTTCAGTAGCAAGTTCCTCTTCCCGTTTTTCTTTGTTTTCGGCATCTTGTTCCAATCCTTTTTGATAAACGTCCAAAGCATGATCAGCCACCGTTTCTGCATGCTCAACAAACGCCTCTGTTTGTTTTTTTACATCTTCAAGAACTTCTTCGCCTTCCTCCGGAACTTCCATTTCATCAAAATGGTCAGAAAAAGCATACCCTTGCGCTCTGGCTTCAGCTGCTTTTAAAAACAAGGCTCTGCGTTCTTGCATTGTGTAATTTTCTTCTTGCGCCTGCGTGGCTTCTCCTTGCTTTTCTTGATCTTGTGTCACCATGGTCTCTCTCCTTTTTTTTTGGCTTTTGCTTGGTTTTCAAAAAGGGAAAAAAATGGTGCTCTTTTTCCCTTTTTTTCAAGCAAAATTATTTTCCGTCTTGTCCATTTCTTGACATATTATAAATCGCGGCCATATCTTGTTGATTAAAGCCATGTTCTTGATAATCTGCCTCTGTCAAACGGGCACCGGCCGCTTGTCCCAATGTTCTGCTTGCATTTGCTGCCCGCACGGTTGCTTTGGCTGCCATTGTGTCAAGAGATTGAATTTGCTCTGAAGAATAACCGGCATCCCGCAATTCGTCAACAGTAACGCCTTTCAACACTTCTCTTTGACCTGCTTTTGCCATGTCAGCAGCCGCAATCTCATGATCTTCTTTTCCACCCAAAACTGTTGGGGCGTAACGTTCCCAAACCGTTGGGCCCTCTTGAGCTTTTGGCGTTTCTTTTTTGGGATGAGCAGTGTCATATTTTTCAACGTCTTCACGACTCCATCCACCAAGAGCTGTTGGGGCGTAACGTTCCCAAAGGCTGGGGCCTTCTGTTCGTGATTCTTCTTTTTTGGGATGAGCAGTGTCATATTTTTCAACGTCTTCACTACTCCATCCGCCAAGAGCTGTTGGGGCGTAACGTTCCCAAAGGCTGGGGCCTTCTGTTCGTGATTCTTCTTTTTTGGGATGAGA
>JAZNVO010000152.1:0-8570 GCA_045592885.1 Alphaproteobacteria bacterium | reverse complement strand
ATACGAAAGGATTTTTTGGATGTAAAGCTATAAGCTCTACGGAACCACCGGCCTAGCCGGTGGTTTTCTTCTTACAAAAAAAAGCCGACTCATCATCGGCTTTTTTGTTGTTTTTTTGTTCGATTTAGGGTTTAATTAAAGAAAATTGAATTAAAATATGGGGAATTTAAAAAAATGACAAAAGTTTTTGTTTCCGGCTGTTTTGATGTATTACACAGCGGTCATATTCGCTTTTTTGAAGAAGCTTCTCAATATGGGGATTTATATGTTTCAATCGGATCCGATTCCACCATCAAAAATTTAAAAAATCGCGAAACTTTATACACCGAAGATGAACGGCTTTATATGGTTTCTTCCCTTAAATTTGTGCATACGGCTTTTGTTGCAAAAGGAAGCGGAAAGCTCGATTTTGAACAAGAAATTAAAGAGATTAAACCGGATATCTTTTTTGTGAACCAAGATGGTGACAGTGCGGGAAAAAAAGCTTTTGTTGAAAGTTTGGGGATAAAATATGTTGTAAGCAACAGAGTTCCCAAAGATTTGCTTCCCATTCGATCAACAACCGCCATTCGAAACGAATTGAAAAAATAACAAAATCATATCAAAAAAAATCCTTTTTCATAAAGCAAAGTTTTTTCTAATTACAAAAATAAACACAAAAAATCCCCGTTTTAAAACGGGGATTTTGTTTGAGCTTTTTTATCTTATTTACCAACACATTGTGGGCATGGATCGTTTGGATCCGGACACGGACAAACAACTTCCGGTTCCGGTTTGGTTTCTTCTTGATATGTTTCCCACCATGTTTTTTCAGGCAATGGTTCCGGCATTGGCACAACTTCAACCGGCTTTTCCGTCACCGTTTCCGTTGTTGTCACAACAACTTTTTTCGGTTCTTCAACCATTGGTGGACACGGTTGATCCCCACAAGAAACCGGTGGCATTTGCATTTCATAAACTTCGCCGGCTGTTTGATAAACACAAGGACTTCCCGTAATGCCTTCACAAACTTGACCTTGAGAGTTCACTTGAATGATTTTTGGTTGAACCGTTTGAACCGTTTGAACAGTTTGAACCGGCATTTGTGTTTGAACAGTTGTTTGAACATCAGCGATACTAGCCGTTGTTGTTTCAGCTTGCATCACCCCATTTGAAACAACGGCAACGGGTTTTCCATCCGATGCAACCGTGACAGAATAAGTTCTTGGTTTTGAACGGTTATATGTTGCAACCAAACATTCTCTATATGCTGATTGAGTATCCGCAAATTGACATCCCATACTGGCACGGGCTTCTTCCCGACTCAAATTGCGCTTTTCTTGAGCGGCATAAATGTCCGGATCATAGCTTGAACAAGCGGATAACAAAGCAAGCGTTGGAACCAAAAAACTTAATTTTTTCATAGAGTCCTCCTAATAAAACAACCGGTTATTTATTTTTTTATACTCTCTTAAAAATAAAATTGCAATACCTATATTCATTTTTTTTTGCCTCAATGAAGCAAGGGCGACCAAGCCGGGGCAGAAGCACTGTGCGGTGTGATAAGTTGCCGTTCGTTATACCCCGTGATATCAATGGTATACAGTCTGGAATCCCCACCTGTTCCATCACTTTTTGACGGGGCTTTGCGATAAAACATCAAAACCCGCCCATTCGGTGCCCAACTCGGTGATTCAACCAAAAATCCATTTGTTATCAATCGTTCCCCCGATCCGTCCGGTTTAATCACACCGATATGAAATTGCCCGTGGCGAATTTTTGTAAACGCAATATAATCTCCCCGTGGTGACCAAACAGGTGTTGCATAGGTGCCTTCGCCAAAACTGATACGATGCACACCCGAGCCATCCGCATTCATAATATAAAGTTGTTGATTGCCTCCCCTATCCGAGTTGAAAACAATTTGTTTTCCATCCGGCGAATAACTTGGCGATGTGTTAATCGAGGGATGATTTGTCAGTTGGGTTTGCTTTTTCGTTGCTAAATCATAGGTGTAAATATCCGAATTTCCACGGCGCGCCAAACTGATGAGCAATTTTTTGCCATCGGGCGAAAACCTTGGCGCAAACGTCATTCCTTTAAAATTGCCGACCAGAGTAGATTCCCTCGTGTTCACATCCATTAAATAAACTTTGGGATTCCCATCTTTATACGAAAAATAGGTCACTTCTTTCATATTCGGCGAAAATCTTGGCGTTAAAACAAGGTCTTTTCCATCTGTCAAATATGTCAAATTCGCCCCGTCTTGATCCATAATTGCCAACCGCTTAACACGATTCAACTGATTCCCTCGTTCATCAATAAACGCCACACGGGTATCAAAATATCCTTTTTCACCAGTAACCCGTTCATAAATAGAATCAGCCACCATATGAGCCAATTTTCGCCATGCACTTGAATCAGCCGTGAAAGATTTGGCATATAATTCCGATTGCGCAAACACATCAAAAATCCGGAAAGAAACTGTTGTTTTTCCCATATTTTCCTTCACATCACCATAAACCAAAACTTGCGCTTTAATCGCTTGCCAATCGTTGAAATTCGGGCGCATATCGGCGCCTTTCATTTTTTGAATATAAGCCGCCGGATTAATATATCTGAACAAACCGGAGCGTTCTAAATCGCTGATAACAACATCGGTAATTTCGGCATCCTCATCATTCATCAAAACGGGCATGGCAAACGGAAGCGGATCTGATTGCGCCCCTGTCACATCAATTTTAATTTCAGCAAAACTCCCCGTTGATATCAACAACATCAAGCAAAACATCAATTTTTTCAATATTCTTTTCATCAATAGACTCCTTTATCAACAGGGTTCATTCTTAAGTAAATTTCTTTCCACGAACTATACATTTCCGGTCGTTTGTTAGCCAAAATTCTAAACGGCGACCCCTCTTTCAATGCATCACAAACATAAATGGCTCTTTTGGCACTTTCTGCCATCGAACGGAAAACAGGATCAGATTTCATATTCAAAATTTTCACCTCACGCACCGATCCATCTTTGTTAATATATGCTCTGATTTCAACAATCATTTGATCGGCATTTTCCACACCGGCATTCACATTCCAACAAGAGCTGATCTTACTCGCAATTAGGTCTTTTTCTGAAATTGTCAAGTCACTTAAAAGCGATCCTTCCGTTCCGCCTTTGATTCCTTTATTAACGGTTTGCCCCGAAGAAGAAGGCGTGGGTGCCGGCGCTGAATTTGCGGGTTTTCTCACCTTTTCAACAGAAGCTAACAAGATTTGAAGCCCTTGATTTTGTTTTTTTGGAACAGGCTTTGGCGCCACTTTTGGTTTCGGCGCCGGCTTTGTTTTTTCCTTTTTAACCTCTTTTTTTGGATCTTTTTTCTTTATTTCCTTTTTCGGTTCCGGCTTTTTTTCCTGAACTTTCACGGCTTCTTTTTTGGGTTGTTCTTTTGGTTTCACGGGTTCCGGTTTCGGCGCCGGTGCTTCTTTTTTCACAAGAGGCGTTTTATTTTCTTTTTTAGGTTCCGGTTTCTTTTCTTCTTTTTTAACCTCCGGTGCCTTTTTTTCCTCTTTTTTTGTTTCTTTTACCAATGGTGGCAAATTCGTTTTTTCATCAATTTTAACTTTCGTTAAATCCACCATTAAAATCGCCGGCGGAGATTTTTCAAACTCACTGGTATTCCATGAAAAATTAAAACACATCAATCCCAAAATCAACAGATGCAACAAGACGGAAAGCCCCAAACATTTGGACTCTCTTTCAATAAATGTCTGTTCATCATATAATTGGTGCATCTTATTTCGGCTCCATTATTTTGGCATCTGTTTTTAAACCGACTTGTGTATAGCCCGCACTTCGAAGCAAAGCCATCACTTCAATCACCGTTCCATATGAGGCGTCTTTATCCCCGCTGATCACCATACCAATATCCGGATTTTCCGTCACAATGGCTTTGACTTTTCCCACCAAATCTTTAAGGGCAATCGGATCTTGACCGACATAGACAATTCCTTTTGAATCCACACTGATATCCAATGTTTTTTCATCCCCTTCAATTTGCTTTCCATCTCCTTTGGGTAAATTAAGCGGTATGCCGGACGTTAACATTGGCGCCGTCAACATAAAAATGGCGAGCAAACACGTCATCACGTCAATGAGCGGCGTTAAATTGATTTCAGCACGGATGCGCGTGCGTCTGCTCCCTCTGGCCATTATTCACTCTCCACTTGTTCAATTTGACGGGACAAAATTGCACTGAGCTCATCTGAAAACGTTTCCATTCGATGCACAATCCGGTCAATATCATTCGTTAATTTATTATAGGCAATCACCGCCGGAATGGCCGCAATCAAACCGACTGCCGTTGTGAACAAGGCTTCGGCCACACCGGGAGCAACCGCTGCAATATTCGTGCTTTGTGTTAATCCGATAGCATTAAAACTGTCCATAATCCCCCAAACGGTTCCAAACAAGCCCAAAAGTGGCGCAACAGAACCGGTTGAGGCCAAAAACACCATTTTTGTTTCAAGCTTGTCTTCTTGTTTATCAATGGAAATCTGCATCATTTTATCCACGCGTTTTTGAATTTTAATCGACGCACCCGTTTTTTTCTTTTCAGCCAATGATCTGCGAAATTCTTTAATGGCAGCCACAAAAATGATCGCCAACGGATTGTTCGGGTTTTTCACATTTTCCGCATAAATGGCTTCCAATGACCCACCGGACCAAAACTTTTCTTCAAATACTTTCATCCCCAACCGAATGCGTTTCAACAAAAAGGCTTTGTCAAAAATAATTGCCCAACAACAAATAGAGGCAATCACAAGCCCCAAAATCAAGACTTTCATAAACAAATCCGAATCCACAAACATTGAATACATGGATAAGGATGATCTGGCCGCTACATCATGCATTATTCATTCTCCTCATTTTCCTGATAATATTTCATAAACAATTGTTTTAACTCTTCTTTCATCCGAATGGGGCGCAAATCTTTCGGATTGATAACCGCCAATTTAATTTCAATTGAAACTTTTTCTTTTCCGTCAACAAGGAACCGATGTTCCATCACCATACTGGCATTTTTCATTTCTTTGACTTTTGTTTCAACCACAATTACATCATCCAATCTTGCCGGTGATTTATAGGAAATTGAAGCAGAACTTAAAACAAAAGCAACACCTTCTTCAATCAATTTTTTATTCGATAACCCCATATCAACCAACAATTCGGAACGAGCCCGCTCGGCAAAATCAAGATATTTTGAATGATACACAATGCCACCTGCATCCGTATCTTGATAATAAACTCTGACTTTATAAACATATTTCATTTCAAATTCTCCAACAAATCCGGCTGAACCAAATTTTTGGGTGCCGCCAAACCTAAATGCCTGTATCCCGCTTGGGATAAAACACGTCCTCTCGGCGTTCGCATCACAAGACCCAGTTGCATCAAATAGGGTTCAATAATTTCTTCAATCGTATCCCGTTCTTCAGAAAGTGCCGCACAAAGCGTTTCAGCCCCAACAGGACCCCCGCCGTATTTAAGCGCAATACACTTTAAATATCTTCGATCCATCAAATCAAGACCGGAATTATCAACTTCCAACCTTGTTAATGCCATATCGGCAATTTCTGCCGTCACTTGTTTATTTAAAGCAAAATCGCGCACTCTTCGAAGCAATCTTCCAGCAATACGAGGAGTTCCTCGAGATCTTTTGGCAACCTCCATCGCCCCTTCTTCAGTCATATCCAATTGCATGATTCTTGCCCCTCTGGAGACAATTTGCATCAGTTCTTCAGGTTCATAAAATTCAAGACGCAACGGAATCCCGAAACGATCACGAAGCGGTGTTGAAAGAAGACCGCTTCTTGTTGTTGCGCCAACAAGAGTAAATGGAGGCAAATCAATGCGAACGGAATGAGCCGCCGGCCCTTCGCCAATAATGATATCCAACTGAAAATCTTCCATTGCGGAATAAAGAACTTCTTCCACCGTCGGGTTCAATCGATGAATTTCATCAATAAACAAAACATCTCTCGGTTCCAAATTTGTTAAAATCGCCGCCAAATCACCGGCTTTTGAAATCATCGGACCGGAAGTCGGACGAAACCCAACACCGAGTTCTTTCGAAATAATCTGGGCCAACGTTGTTTTTCCAAGTCCCGGAGGACCAAACAAAAGCGTATGATCCAACGCTTCACCCCGCTCTCTTGCCGATCGAATAAAAACCGCCAAATTTTCACACAAATTCTTTTGCCCCGTAAAGTCCGCCAAACTCTGAGGCCTGATGGATCCGTAAAGCTCCTCATCCGTTGCCAACTTATTCGGTGTAATCAATCTGTTTTCAGCCATTTGATTTCCCCATTTCTTTGAGCGTTAATCTAATCACATCCGACAAGGTGGCATCTTTGTTATTTTTAAGCGTTTCAGAAGCTTTAATCCCCGCTTCTGTTCTGGAATATCCCAAATTCACAAGCGCCGAAACGGCATCTTGCAAAATTCTTGAATCCGAAGAAACAGCTTCCGACCCGCTTCCAATCGTATTCAACTCCATCATATCTGCCGTCAACAAACCGGCTTTCCCTTTCAACTCCGTCACAATTCTGGTAGCCAACTTCGGACCAATACCCGAAACTCTTGTAAAAGCTTTGTTATCCCCCGTTGCAACCGCCATTGAAATTTCATTCAACCCTAAAGAAGACAAAATCGCCATACCGACTTTTGCCCCAACACCTTGAACACCCGTCAATGTATTGAAAATTTCTTGTTCCGAAGCACTTAAAAAACCAAACAAATGAATATGATCTTCCCGCACTTGTGTTTCAACAAACAATGACACTTCTTCCTCTTTTCTGATAGAAGCCATTGTTTTTGTTGAACAAAATACGCGGTAACCCACGCCGCGCACATTCAAATATATAAACCCGTCGCCCATTCCATCCAAAAAACCGGTCAACTTTCCAATCATCCATACCTCATTTCATAAAACACCTTTTTCTTAAAAAAACCTTAAAAACAAAAAGGATATTTTATTTTTAATCACTGTTTGTTCTTATAAAAGAATCTACTTCAAAAAAAATAAAATTGCAATCACTTATTTTATCTTTACATTATAATTTTTTTACTGTATGTTAATATATTATTAACCATTCATTTAAAGCGGAGCCTTTCATTTATGCTTGAAGATACCATGCGCATTCCTCCCCAAAACCTCGAGGCTGAACAAGCTCTTCTCGGGGCCATTTTGTCGAACAACCGTGCCATGGAAAAGGTATCCGATTTTTTGCGTCCTGAATGTTTTGCAAATCCCGTTCATGGGCGAATTTATGAAGCTTGTAAATTTTATATCGATCAAGGGCGAATTGCCGATCCGATTACACTTAAAGCATATTTTGAGCATGACGGTTATTTAAAAGATGTCGGCGGTTCTTCTTATTTGATGCAATTGGCGGCAGCTTCTGCCACCATCATCAATGCCGGTGATTATGGCAAGCAAATTTTGGATAGATATATTCGCAGACAAATGATTGCGCTTGGCAATGATGTTGTTAATGACGCATTTGCCATTTCGCTCAACGAAGAGGCCATTTCTCAAGTTGAAAAAGCCGAAAAAAGGCTTTACGAGATTGCCAACGCCGGTGAACTTTCCGGTGGTCCCCAAATGTTGAATACCGCTTTACAAGCCACTCTTGAAAGCACCCAAAAAGCCATGAACACGCCCTCCGGTGTTTCAGGGGTCACCACCGGCCTGATTGAAATGGATAAATTATTAGGCGGTCTTCACGATTCTGACTTGCTTATTCTTGCGGGTCGTCCGGCTATGGGTAAATCGGCTTTAGCCTTAACGATTGCTTATAATGCTGCCGTTAAATTTGAAGAAGAAAACATAAAACCGGGAGCTGAAAAAAAATCCTTTGCCTTTTTCTCGCTTGAAATGTCTGCCGAACAGTTAGCCGGCCGTATTTTATCCGCCAAAGCAGAGGTTCCGGGGCATCAAATGCGCACGGGAAAACTCACCGATCAGCAATTTGATGAACTCGCTGCCGGTGTTGCTTTACTCAGTCGCGTGCCTCTTTATTTGGATGAAACACCGGGGATTACGGTTACCGCCATTAAAAACAGAGCAAGGCGCATGAAAAGAGATAAGGAAAAAGGTCTTGGACTGATTGTTATCGACTATCTTCAGCTCATCAATTCAGCGGGCAGAAGCGAAAAGCGCGTGCAAGAACTTTCCGAAATGACAAGACAACTTAAAATCATGGCAAAAGAGCTCAATGTTCCCGTTCTTGTTCTTTCCCAACTTTCTCGTTTGGTTGAACAACGCGATAATAAACGCCCGCAACTTTCTGACCTTCGTGAATCCGGATCAATTGAACAAGATGCCGATATCGTGATGTTTGTGTTTCGCGAAATTTATTATTTGCAAAATGACGTTCCTGTGAAACATTTAAACGAAACACCCGAAAAATTTGCCCTTCGCATGAAAGAATGGGAAGACAAGAAGATTTTGCTTGCCAATCAAGCCGAAGCCATTATTGCCAAACAACGTCACGGCCCTGTCGGAACGGTCAAGCTTTATTTCAATGGC
>JAZNVO010000151.1:0-9106 GCA_045592885.1 Alphaproteobacteria bacterium | reverse complement strand
CTTGTTGCCCTTTTAACAAACATCAAACCAAATGACACTGTGTTAGATTATTGCGCCGGTGCCGGTGGCAAATCGCTCATTTTTGCACAAATGATGCAAGGCAAGGGAAAAATCATTGCTCATGATGTTTCAAGACAAAGTTTAAATGAATTAAAAAAACGAGCGTTTCGAAATCATGTCAACCTCATTGAAACAACAACAAATTTACCCCTTTTCTTAAAAGAACATCCCTTTGTTAAATTTTCTCACGTTGTTGTTGATGCCCCCTGCTCCGGCATTGGAACATGGCGAAGATGTCCGGATGCCAGATGGAAATTATCTTCGGAACAATTTTCTTCTCTTTTAAAAAAGCAACAAATGATTTTAAATAAAGCATCAACTTATGTTCAAAAAGGAGCCTTTTTTTCTTATATGACTTGTTCTATCACCCAAGATGAAAACATTTTACAGGTCAGAAAATTTTTGAAATCACATCCGGGATTTAAATTGAAAACAAACAAGCAATTTTCTCCTTTTCAAACAAACACAGATGGTCTTTTTGTTGCCGTTATGCAACGAGAAAATTAAAACATTTATTAAAAACAATTGGCAAACAACCTCTCTTTTGCTATACTATACTCCGATCTGTTCTTTTAAGAGGTTTCAAATGATATCAAGATTTTTTATTGCTAATTCAACCTATTCATTGTTGCAATATTCTTTAGCATTTACCGATAAAATGGATAAGACATTTTTTTTGTTAGGTCCTGCTGTTAAAGATTGTAATTTAAAATCAAAAGCAACCATAAAACTCCCGCCCAAAGAATTATTGGATGAATATGTTCATTCCTTTTTGGATAAACTTGAAAGCAAATTAGAGGGGTCTTCTATGCCCTTTTATGGCAATTTGGTTACGCCGTATGCAAATGAAATCAGCCAAAATTATCCGTTTTATTCTCTTTCAGATGGCGCCAGCGATTCACACATGGTTGAAAAACATTTGAATAATCCAAACATTATTCAATGCTATACAACAAAACTTGGTCATGAAATTGAAAAGTCAGCAAACCCTAAATTAGTTGTACATGACCTTGAAAAATTATGGAATGAAAAAAGTGCTGAAGAAAAAGCAAAAATCGCATCTATTTTCAATGTTGATGAAAAATCTTTAAAACTTCTTGAGACAAAATCCGTGATTTTGATAACACAGCCGTTGAGTGAAGACGGTATTGTTTCTGAAGAAGACAAGGTTAAACTTTATAAAAGCATTTTAAAGAACTATGACATCGATCAAGTTGTTATAAAACCACATCCGAGAGAAAAAACAAACTGGGCCGAAGTTTTTCCTGGGACACCGATTATCACTCGTCAAGTTCCGGCTGAATTATTATCTATGATGGTCAAGCCAAAAAAAGTTTGCACCTTTTATTCAACGGCAGCATTTTCTCTTTGCGCTCCTGAAAACGTTGACATTTATTCTAAAGACTTCAGCAAATTAGTGTTTGCTCATCCAGGTCAAAATATGGGAAATGTCCCCTATGTTGATATTGAAAAAGTCTATGGCCACCGTCCATTTAATTGGAAAAAAATTCCACATCGCGCCTTTTATAAACAAAAAGAAAGAAGCGAATAAAAAAACTGTTTAATTTATACCAACAAAAAAGGCGTCTTGAAACAGACGCCTTTTTATTTAACAATAATAAATTTTATTTCATTTCATTGGATTCTTTGACAGCTCTTTCCAAAGATTCTCCAATCAGTGCACCGCCATGTGCTTTACCGTTCACAATCATAAACGGCACCCCTTGAACACCGATTTCAACAGCCATCTTTTTGTTGTTTTCCAATTTTGTTTTGATTTCTTCTGATGAAGCATCTTTTTCTAATTGTTCAACATTCAAGCCTACTTTTTTACCGAGTTCAATTAAAGCAGTTTTATCAAGATTTCCACTTGCCGTTACTACTTCATGATGCATTTCAGTGTATTTACCTTGTTTGCCGGCAGCTAAAACATAACGGGAAATAAGTTCACTTCCTTCACCAAAAATCGGTGCATCAACAGGAATCCAACGAATATTAGGAGCTTTACCACTCTCAATCACATTCCAAATTTCTTTATTTGTTTTTTTGCACCATCCGCAACGATAATCAAAGAATTCAATCAAAACAAACTTACCGTCTTTATTACCTAAAGAATAAAAAGAAGCATCATTTGTGATGTCTTTTGTATAAGCAGTCAATTTTTCAGCCTGTTTTCTTTCCGTTTCAGCCCGAACTCTTGCTTCTTCAGCTTCGCGTTCAGCTTTAATTTTTTCTTGATGATCTTGCACAACTTGAGCAACAACTGCAGGATTTCTGCGCATATAATCCGTAATTTGAAGATCAATATTGCCGGTCGGACGTTGAGCTGGTAACGGTTTGGTCATTTCCATTCCCGTAAACAAAATTGATGTTGAAATCATCAAAGCAGAAACTAACATTGTTAAACATTTCGCTGCAGTTTTACAAGAAGATTTTGACCCGCATTTGCAATCCGGTCCACATTTGCATTCAGAACAGCAACAACCTTCTGATTTACAACAGGCCGTTTCTTTTGAACAACAACATTCCTTTTCAACAACAGGAATTGTTTTTAAATCTTTTGTTTCTTCTTGTTTTGTTTTAATTTGATTATTTTTTTTGTTTTTTGACATTTATCTCTCCTAAATTTATGTGAACCTATATTTTTTATACCTATTTATCTTTATAAAAGTCAATAAAAAATATACTCATTTTCAAAAAAAAGTATGGGCGGATTTTTTTTAAATCCGCCCTACTTTATCACAAATTCAAAACTTATTTTTTTAGAATTTATATTGCACACCAAAACTCAACAAATCAGCGCTTGATGAATATTTCATATCCATTTTTGAAGCACCGTCAGCTGTGCCGTATGCATGAGAGCCATGAATAAAGATATGCATATAACCGGCATCGATTTGCCAATTATTCTTTTTATATGACAAACCAAATGAGGTTAATACACGGCGACCATCCGGAATACGAGCCGTTCTATATTCTGGAGATTTGATAACGGTTTCATCATAACCGATACCCGTTCTGAATGTCCAGTTTTGATTGCGTCTGTAATCCAAACCAACGGCATAATACCAAGTATTTTTCCAGTTTTCATACGTGCCGGAAATCATACTTCCCGTTTTCTTTTCATAAATATCCAAACGATCAAATTGACTCCAACGTGTCCAACGGGCAGTTCCCGTTAAGGTGAAACATCTGTTGAAATCCCAAGCGCCGGAGAATGTTAAAATTTCAGGTGTTGTGATTTTTGTGAAAATATCACGGTTACCGTTTCCACCTGTAGGAATAACCATATTTCCGAAAAATACTCTATCCGGCATTCCCGTTAATTTAACATCACCTTCTAATTTATGTTTCACTTTTGAACGATAAGAAACCCCTAAACGAATGTCTTTTCTTGGTGTGAATGTGGCACCGATGGTATATCCCAAACCAACATCATCTCCGCGCAAATTATTCGTTGCACCATCAAAATTTAATGTTCCAAAAGGGCTTGATTTTTCAACTGCACCGGTTAATTTTGCTTCAATATATTGAATATTTAAAGCAGCACCAAGTGCAAAATATTTGTTCACTTGATAAGAAAGAGCCGGACTGACTGTTTGAGCGGAAACTTGAGAAAGACTTGCATGTGTTTCACCAAACCAACCGTTTTCATAGTCTGTTGCCAATCCGAAAGGAACATAAGCTCCTAACCCTAATGTCATGCGTTCATTCATTTTATGTTGAACAAAAATGTTTGGCAACACACGTGTCGGGCGCGTATGACCACTTCCCGAGGATGCTGAAATCCCCGGTGTCGGTATACCATTTTTATCAATATACCAATCAGATGGCCCAACGCTTCCTTTATAATCTGTGTGAAGGCTCACCATGGTTACACCTGTTTGACCACCGCTTTTTGCATTATATTGCATACCGGCCGGGTTAAATCCAAGAGCAGAATAATCGTCCCCCATCACACCCACACCGGCAAAAGAACGACCAAGACCGGTTGTTGTGTATTCTGACAAATGGTATCCGGCAGCTTCGGCCCCTGTTGAAGCAATCATTGCACCTAAAGCAACAGCCGGAAGTAATAATTTTTTCATATCAAACTCCTTAATTGATTTATAAGACCACTATTTGATACATATATTTTTATGAAAAAGAAATTAAATAAGTAAATTTGAAACAAAATGTAACAAATATGTATTTATTATGTAACAATATTGTCACATAAAATTATATTCAAAAGATCTCTTTTTTCAATTTGCAAAAAAAAAGAAAATCAGTTAAAATACATCCGCTTTAATAACAAAAAAAGAGGAAAAACATGGTTTACTTAATGCTGATTATCGGGTTATCATTGCTTGTTTGGGGCGGAAATTTGCTTGTTGACGGATCGGTCGGGGTGGCAAAAAAAATGGGGCTTTCCTCTCTTGTCATCGGGCTTGTTTTAGTTGGATTCGGCACCTCAACACCGGAATTATTAGCTTCCCTTTTATCGGTTTTAAAAGGGTCAAACGGGATTGCCCTCGGGAATGTTGTCGGATCAAACATTGCCAATATCTTGCTTGTTTTAGGGGCCGCTGCCGTTATTCATCCGGTTAAAATTGATATTAAAGATTTTAAACGAGACGGCTTTTTCTTAATGCTTGCCAGCATCATGGTTGTTGCAAGTGTTTATTTTGGCATCATTAACAGAGTAATCGGGTTTATTTTAGTCAGCACACTGATCGGATATATTTTTTATTGTTATAAAACTGACAAAAAAAATCATCAGGGCGAGGAAAAAGAACAGGCAAAAATGTCTCTTACAAAAGCTTTAATTTTAAGTTTTGTCGGGATCGGCTTAACCATGCTGGGTGCCAAATTTTTAGTTGACAATGCGATTTTGCTGGCCCGTATGTGGGGCGTTTCTGAAGCTGTTATCGGCTTAACCATAGTTGCGGTCGGCACTTCATTACCGGAACTTGCCGCTTCTATGACTGCGTCATTTAAAAAAGAAAACGGTGTTGCTTTTGGAAATGTTGTCGGGAGCAATATTTATAATGCCCTATTTATTTTAGGTACTGTCGCTCTTATTTTACCGATTAAAATTGAAGAAAGTATGCGAATTGACTCTCTTATAATGTTATTGGTTGCATTTGTTTTAACAGGTGTTGCCTTTTGGAAAAAATGTTTTTCAAGAACAATCGGCTTTTTATTTTTATGTTCTTATGCCGCTTATATTTGGTATTTATTTTAAAGGAGTTTTTTTATGACACAAGTTGCAATCGGTTTAAGCGGCGGCGTTGATTCCACTTTAACGGCTTTACTTTTAAAAGAGCAAGGATTTGATGTTGTGGGCATCAGTATGTCCATTTATAATAAAGACATTCCGGATTTAAAAGAATCCATTAATTCTTGTTATGGCCCGACAGAGAAAGAAGATTATAAAATCATTCAAGAATGGGCAAAAAATTATGGCATTGACTCCGTTATTCTTGATTGCTCCGAAGAATATAAACAAACGGTTTTAAGATATTTTAAAGAAGCCTATTTATCAGGGACAACACCAAATCCATGCATCAAATGCAATGCTGAAATGAAGTTTGGCTTGCTTCTTGATCGCGCTAAAAAAGAAGGGCTTAAATTTGATTATTTCGCCACCGGTCATTATGCTAACATTGAAGAAAAAAACGGGCGCTTTATTTTAAAAAAAGGAAAAGACGAAAAAAAAGATCAAAGTTATTTTTTATATCGACTGAGCCAAGAACAATTATCTAAAACACTTTTCCCCTTAGGGAATTTCACAAAAGAAGAAGTGCGTCAAATGGCGCTTAGCAGAAACATTCCCGTTGCCGAAAAAAAAGACAGTCAGGATTTTTACAGCGGAGATTATACCGATCTTTTGGAGCAAGCCCCTAAAAAAGGCGTTATCAGACATATTAATGGAACTGTTTTAGGCTCTCACGAAGGCTTTTTTAATTACACCATCGGACAAAGAAAAGGGCTTGGCATTACACATCCCGTCCCATTATTTGTTGTTGAATTGGATGCTGAAAATAACGAAGTGATTGTCGCCCCAAAAGAAGCAACTTTTTCAAAAAAATGCAAAGCAAATGATGTTGTTTGGGGCGGAATTGAAGTGAAAGAAAATACCCCTCTACCCGTTATGGCAAAATACCGTTCAGCCGGCAGAGCCGTTCCGGCAACTCTTATTCGCCTCTCCGATTCGGAAATTGAAGTTATTTTTGATGAAGAGCAAAGCTCTCTCACAAAAGGCCAATCCGTTGTTTGCTATCAAGATGATTGTGTTGTCTGTGGTGGTATAATTGTTTAAAAAAACTTATATAAATTATATTAATATGTTAATAAAAATTCTTAAACTAATGCATTAACAAAAAGCCCTCTTTCATGAGGGCTTTTTGTTATTTCCTTTCACTTAAAACTTCATTTCTAAACGGATCATACCTGAATGATCAAGATATTCTTTTCGATAGTTGCCATTATATTCAAGTTTAAGTGTGGCATTTTCGCCTATATCCATCCCAAATCCAGCAACAACTGTTGTACTCAATCTATCAAGCGCTTTGCCATTGATGGTATAGGTTGCGCCATTTGCCAACGTGTTGACGGATGACACATCATCGGTGATCACATCATATCCAACCATCACTCCGGCTAACGGACGAATCCATCCTAAATCAGCGCCAACTTTAAAGCCTGCCATTGTGGTCACAAAGTCAGAATTTGTTCCTTGAACCGTTGTGCCCAAAGAATCTTGATATCCTTCTTGTTTTGCATTTAAGTAACGGATACCAACTTCTGGCGTTACAATCACTTTGCCTTTCTTGATGTTATACCCCGTTGTGATTTGTGCCCCAACGGAATCCACATCATAGTTCGCTGTGCCTGTTGATGAAAGAACTTGTTTTTCTTCATCATATTGGCTTCTTGAATAGCTGACCACACCGCTCACCCACCAATTGTTTGGTTGATATTGCGCTGAGATAAAGCCGGTGTTGGTTTTAACTTCCGTTCTTCTGAGCGGTTCTTTCGCCGTTGTGTCAACTCCCGCATATCCAACACCAACAGTTAAATCTTCGGTGACCGCTGATTGAACACCAAGAACGGCTCCTTTACTGCGCATGCGGAAGCCATCTCCTGTGAGTGAGTTCACCCGATCATAAAGCCCTTTGATATAAACGCTTGCTCTTGCTGGTTCTTCGCCACCTGCATGCCCAAACACTGGGGCCGCCGTGTTCATCAACATTTGTGACACAACGTTATGAAGTTGCGTGAACCCTGCCGTTGCTTGCGATTGATAAAGCGAAGTGCTTCGGCCACTTAATGCTGTTAAAGCTTCTTTTGCGTTTTCAACAGTGACTTTATCTTCTGATTGCAAGGCTTCAAGAACTTCATCTTGAACAACTTTAAATTCCTTGTTAGGTGCTGAACGCATCATCATTGCAGATAAAGCCTTTCCTTCATTTTTGCCAACACTTAATGAAGAGCTTAATTCTTCTGACGTTTTTTTGCCAATTTCAAAAGAGCCGTCTTCAAGGTCTTGAATGTTAAAAAGAGGATTGCCCACTGTTTTCACTTCATTATCTCTATCAAAAAGTTGATAGATGCCACTTTCGGTTTCCATTCCTAATTGCAAAGAAATTTTTGAAGTATCACTTCCTGTGACAACGCCATTAACTTTTCCATGTTCATCTAAAGAATTAACTGTCATTTTTAAAACAGCGTTCTCTTTTAAAGTGATTTTATCAACCGTCACTTCGCTTGTTCCAATATTAACATCACTGTTTTTTGCTTCAACTGTTCCAAGCGTTTTGTTGCCATCGACATAAACCTCTGCATTCTCAAATGCAAGTTTATTCCCCTTGGCATTCGTCATTTCTTCTTTTAATTGATATTTACCATTTTTGAAGGTCATTGAAAGGTTTGTTCCTTCTTCTTTAAAGGATAGGCCTTTAATCTCAACTGGCGTTTCGCTCATTGCAAAATGAGTCAAAGTTCCGGAAGATAAAACTTCGCCTGTTGTTTCATCTTTATTTTGCCCAACAACGGCTGTGTATAAAATCTCAGATCCATGCGTTTCAAGCTCGCCTCCCAAGATATTATTTGTTCCCCCTAAGAAGGTTTCTGACCTTGCAACCGTCTTCCCAGCCGTTTGATTGAAAACGCCTGTATATCCAGAGCTATCTGATTCTTCACCAAACACCAATGTGGCTACACTTGATTTATTGATGGTTCCTGCGCCATCAACTCCTCTAATGCCACCACCAATAAATTCTTCAGCATTTGGATTGGAACCTTGAATATTTATTATACCATCTGCTCTCATATAAATATCTTCATTTTTTTCTATTCTTAAAGTTGTTCCATCATCAAGTGCTTGGTTTAAAACTGTTTTGTTCCCTTCAAAATAAAAACCGTTTTCAAATGTTGTTATCCCACGGTTATCGAAAGTTGCAGTTGCATTGGTTACACCTTCTGTAATATTATCAATAAATGTTGCCATTTTTTTAAAGGTTATTTTTCCGGTCAGGTAATTGAAAATCGCCCCACCATAGGCGTATCCTGTTTTTCCTTGAGCGATATTTTCTTGGAATAAGGCTTCTCCATTAAATATCATTTCTTCTCTATTATGAATAGCTCCTCCAATTCCATCTAATGTTCCTATAGCTTTATTTTTGATAAACTCAACATCTGCAAATTCCATAAGAGAACCCTCTGCAGTGGCAACAATTCGTCCATTTTCAATAGCTCCGCCATAAGCTTGACCACTTTTTCCTTCTGTTATTTCAGCTTTGTTGTTTTCAAAAGTTGCTTTGCTTAAAAAAGTGATGGTTGATCCGCTTCCTCTATTCCAAATAACGCCAGCTTCCAATCCTCTGCCCATAATTGCATGATTATCTTTAAAATTAACAACTCCAGTAAAGGTTATTTTTCCCCCATTATTGTTATAAATTGCAGTTGGTCTACCCGTAGGTATCTCTTCCGTTCCAGATTGATTATTTATAAAATCGGCTGAAGTAAAATTAATAACACCGCCTAAGTTATGAATGGCAAC
>JAZNVO010000150.1:0-6453 GCA_045592885.1 Alphaproteobacteria bacterium | reverse complement strand
GCTATAAATTTCTTTTTCCCAGACAATTTTGCCAGCTTTGTTTTGTTCTGTATTTTTATGATTTTTGGTCTTTGCACCCTTCCAGCAGCCATTTGTTTGATTGTCAGAAGGTTTCATGACTTTAACAAAAGTGCTTTATATAGTTTAACACCGTATATTTTGGCATTTGTTATCGCCCCTATATTAACGATGGGTGTTCGGGTTGCTCCTGAACAAATGGAGATGACCTCCCTGATTGTTTTACCAATGCTTTGGCTTTTATTGGTTATTTGGACAGTCATGTATGCTTTCAGACCGGGGACAAAAGGTGAAAATGAGTATGGCGAAAAACCCGTCACAAAAACAAGAATCATTTGGTTGAACCTTCTTGTTTTCATCATAAATATTGCTTTATATTTCGGCATTTCAATTTTTTCAATTCTTCTTATCAGCATGAATAATTATGCAATGACCCATCCGGAAGAAATTTATCTTGATTCTCTTGATAATTATGATCCGAACAATCTTGCAACACCGTTAGATACGGCAATTTTCCCAAATGAGGAAGGGGCAACATTACCGTTAACCGGCGATGAATTAGATAAAGAAGCGTTAAAAATTGAACAATTTATCAATTCATTGCCTCCGGAAGGCGAAACAATAACAAACCCTGCTGAAACATTGGACAGTGCTCCGACGGTTGAAAGTCCGGTTACCGAGAAAAACATTTTGGAATAAAAGTAATTTATCCAAAAAACCAACTGTTAAAAAAAGAGCTATCATTTTGACAGCTCTTTTTTTTAAGCAATATTTCCAAATCGTCTCTGTCTTAATTCAAAATCTTGTAAAGCTTTTTTGAATTCTTTTTCATCAAAATCCGGCCACAAAACAGATGTGAAATAAAACTCGGCATATGCCAATTCCCACAACAAGAAATTGCTGATGCGTTGCTCTCCGCTTGTTCGAATAATTAAATCAGGATCCGGCAGTTGCGCCGTTGACAAATGCGTTGAAAATTGATAGGCATCAATTTGTTCCGGCTCTATTGTTCCATCTTTTGCTTTTTGAGCCAATTTTTGAACCGCTTTTAAAATATCCCCTCTTGATCCGTAACTTAAAGCCAACACAACGTGAAAACCGTTCAAATCTCTTGTTTGATTTTCAATTTGATTCATTTTTTCAATCAAATCATAATCAAACTTTTCTCTTTCACCAATAAAAGACACACGAACTCCTTCATTGATCAACTCATTCACATCATTTTTTAAATACTCACGAAAAAGAGACATTAATGTGTCAACTTCCTCTTTCGGTCTAGACCAATTTTCGGAAGAAAAAGCATAAAGTGTTATAACTTTTACGCCCTCTTCTCGAGCGCATTTTAAAACTTTTTTTAATGTCTCGGCGCCTTTTTTATGACCGGCCGTTCTGGGCAATCCTCTTTTTTTTGCCCATCGACCGTTTCCATCCATAATAATACCGACATGAACAGGAAGGGTCATTTTTAAAACTCCTGTTCTGTTTTTAACGGTCGATCAAGAAGTTCAAGCATGGCCTCTTTAATCGGTTTTTCATGATAAATAATTTCTTCAACAACTTGAGAAATCGGCATTTCAACATTTAAAAGAGAAGCTCTTTTTAATACGGAAGAAGCCGTTGCCACCCCTTCAACCGTTTTTGTTGATTTTTCAAGGACAGGTCTTGCCCAACCGGCTTGCCCGATTTCAAATCCACAGGAATAGTTTCTTGATTGATGAGAATTAGCTGTCAACATCAAATCACCAACACCGCTTAAACCGGCAACAGAAGAACGTTCACCACCCAACATCACGGAAAAACGTGCCATTTCAGCCAATCCTCTGGTGATCAGAGCCGCCCGTGCATTATCTCCAAAATGACAGCCGTCCGAAATACCGGAAGCAATTGCCATCACGTTTTTAAGAGCACCGCAAACTTGTGGCGTAATGATATCTGAAGAAGCATAAGGTCTAAAATAATCTGTTTTTAAAACAGAACAAAGCTCTTTAGCAAGAGAAATATCTTTTGAAGCAATTGTCACGGCCGTCGGGCATTGACGCGCCAATTCAACAGCAAATCCCGGACCGGATAACACCGCCAGGTTCACATCCGGATCAATTTCTTGCACCACTTCGCTTAACAACAAGCCTGTATTTAATTCAATCCCTTTGGCACACAAAACAACCGGCGTGCCTTTTTTCAAATAAGGAGTCATTTTTTCAAATACAGAGCGATTAAATTGAGCCGGCGTTGCAAACAAAACAAAATCAGCATCCGCCAAAGCTTCTTTCATATCAACCGTTGCTTTCAATGATTGCGGTAAATGAGCCGACGGCAAATACATCGTTCTGTTTGATTGATTGATTTCTTTAACCGTCGCCTCTTCATAAGCCCAGATAATCACTTGGTTACCGGCATTATGCGCCGTAATTGCCAAAGCCGTCCCCCAAGCACCGGCACCGATTACTGCAATTTTCTTCATCTTCAATCCTTTCAAGCTCTTTTTCTGTTCATTTTACTTTTCATTTTCAAGAGCCATTTCTTTGGCTTTTACATAGTCAAACTTACCCGTTCCCAAAAGAGGCGGTTGGTCTGTTGCAATAATTTGAGACGGCAAGCCCAATTCCGTGATGCCGGCTGCTTTAAAGGCTTCAATCAATCCTTCTTTTGTGATGGATTTACACGTTGTAATCAAAACGATTTTTTCCCCTTTCTTTGCATCCGGAATATTCACGGCACCGGAAATAAAGCCAGGCCATTTTTTTTCAATAACCATTTCAACAGAAAGCAATGACACCATTTCACCACCGATTTTTGCAAATCGTTTACATCTGCCTTTAATGGAAATAAATCCGTGTTCATCAACTGAAACAATATCGCCGGTATCATACCAACCATCTTGAGGCGGTTCCATTGTTAACGGAGCGGTATGGCGCATATAACCCAACATAATATTCGGTCCTTTAACCCACAATTCCTGCCCTTCTTTAATGCCTTCAACCGGTTTTAATTTATATTCAAGACCCGGCAAAAGCAAGCCGACGGAATCTTTTTTCTGATGTAAAAAAGTATTAACGGAAATAAACGGTGAACACTCTGTTGCCCCATATCCTTCCAAAATACGAACACCAAATTTTTCGGCCCAGATTTTGCGTGTTTCGTCTTTCACTTTTTCAGCACCGGCAGCAACAATACGCAAACTGTTGAAATCATACGGATTGGCGCATTTGGCATATCCGGCTAAAAATGTATCCGTTCCAAAGAAAATAGTGGCTTTGGTTGAAGCACAAATTTCCGGAATAATCCGATAATGAAGCGGGGTCGGATACAAAACAGTTTTAACACCGGCAATGAGTGGCAAAATTGTTCCGGCGCCCAATCCGAAAGAGTGAAACAACGGCAAACAGTTCAAAAATACATCTGTCGGATAAATATCAAAAGACGCCAACACCTGACACCCGTTTGCAATCATATTTGTATGCGACAGGAACACTGCTTTGGGCATTCCTTCAGAACCGGATGTGAACAAAATAACTGCCGGATCCGTTGCTTTGACGGGCGATGGAACACTTTTTTGGTATGCTTTATGCGGAAATAAAGCCCCGAAAACACCAAACAATTTGTCTTTTAATGTAAGCGTATCTTTCAAATCTTCCAAATACACAACCTTAATACCGGCCTCTTCAATTTGAGAGACAAGACCTTCAAGCTTTGCCATCAAGACAACTTTTTTCGCCGTCACAATATGTTTGAGCCCCACCGTTTGACACGTTGAAATCACTTGTTTCGGTCCGGAAGTAAAATTAATCATTGCAGGAATTTTTCCAAAAGCGTGAAGCCCTAAAAAGCTGAGGGCACAAGCATTGGATGTCGGTATCATCAACCCCACATATTTGTCATCCGGTAACGCTTTATTTAACAAGCGACCTAACACAAACGATTTTAAGAAAACCCCCATAAATTTAACCGGTTTTCTTGCCGTATCTTCCAAAACGGGTTTAAATCTGCCGGCCATTTTCATCGCATTGGCAATTGCCTCAAAAATCGGAATATTTTTTTCAAAGTTTTCAAATGACATTAATGACAAAATTTTATGCAATTTTGCACTTGATTTTTCGCGAATTTCTCTTGTCGTCAACCCATCTTGAAATTCAAATGAAACGGGTTCTTTAATTGTGATGGTAATGGTTGGGAAAAGTTTGAAATATGTTCGTTTCCCACGCACTCTTGAAAAGAATGTATACGAAGCACCATCAATACGAATCGGCACAATCGGAGCCCCGCCCTTAACCGCCATCATCGCCGGTGCTTCATAAATTTTCATCCGTGAATTACCGCCTTCAATCAATCCTTCCGTCATAATCATACACAATCTGTCTTCTTGCAACCGTTCTGCCATATATTTAACAGCATACGGACTTTGCGGATCTAACGGACGAACATCTGTCAAATTCGTCATGAATTTCACAATCGGTTTTTCGATTAATTGATCACTAACCGAAAAGGTGATTTTTCTGTCAACAAAAGCTGAAATTAACAACACATCCAAATAAGACATATGATTTGGAATAATCAATGCTCTTTTTCCGGCTTTTTCAAGATTTTCCAACCCTTCAACTTTCACCTTAAACACAAACGAAAAAATGAACTTAAAGACATTTTTTCTGGAAGCATGAGGCAATAAGCGAACCATATAAACAGCAACCAAAACATTTGCGCCGGCGACAATCAACAAAACGTCAAGCACATCAAATGACAAGGCATTGAGGGATAACATAAACATAAACATAACCACAACGGCCAAGGCATTTACCATCCCCGAAAAAGCAAACATCCGTCCCGAAATATGAGCCGGCGTTTTGCGTTGCAACAAGGTATAAAACGGAATGATATAAAAAGCGGACAACCCACCAAATATAAACGTGTCAATCAAAATGCACCAATAATTAAATCCACCCGAAAGCATTTTGGCGACCGTCAAAACAGAATGATCAATCCCAACCAAAGAATTACTTGCAAAAATAAAATTAAGCAAGAACATTGACATTAAAAGGCCAACAAGACTTGTATAGGCCCCCATATTGTTTTTCTTTGATAATTTGGCATAAAGGAATGCACCCAAAATGTAACCGACCGTAAAAATACCGGCATACAAAAAGATCATCACGGACCAACGGGCATTCAAAACACTGCGCCCGTAATCCGGCGCAAAGAAAAACATCACGGAAGACATCATCCAAAACCAAGCAATACCAACCAAATAAGCCCACGTATCAAATTGATGTTTAATTTGTCCCGCCACATACCCAAAAACTTTATATGGATTTTGAAACAATGAAGAAGTCGGATCTGCCGGTGGATTTAAAGGTAACTTCAAGGTGATCAAATAACTGATAACAGAAGCAATTAATCCGGTAAAACACACAACAAAATAAGCCACATCAAACTTCAAAACAGAGGTCAACAACAAACAGGCAAAGGCACTTGCAAAAACAACGCCAACCTTCATCAAAATATTGGCTTGATTATACTTAACCGGCTTCGTTAATTCCATAATCATGGCGCTGTCAAGCACTCTTAAACATGCATTCACCATTCCCATAAAAACCAAAATAAGAGTTAATAAAAGTCTGGAATCCAAAAAGATGCTTGTCAAAGCCAAACCCATAATACCGATTTCAAAAAGGCGCACAAACCGCAACACACGAGCTTTTGAAAAACGATCCGAAATTTGCCCGATATAAATGGTTGCAAAGCAAAAGGATAAGGCATACAAAAGAACCGCCATAATGATAAAGACGGGATTTGATTTTGTTAAATTATAAGTTACAAAAAACAAAAAAACAATTCGGATAAATCCCTCGTTCACGGCAGATAAAAATCTGGAAGACAATAAGGGTAAAAAGTTTTTATTTTTCAAAAGGTTCATAAACATAACACATATCCTTTATTTCTTTTAAATCACGGGCCTTATCGACCAAGGCCAAAATGAATACCTTTATATATCACAAGAGCATTCAAAAAAGCAAGAAAAAACGTCAGTTGTCAAAAAACCTTCTTATTTCAATATAACGAAAATCCGTTTTAATGCTTTCATTCTTCTTGATTTTAAATGACAAACCGTTTATACTCATTCTCGTAAAGAAAGGATTGACCCATGACACTTCTTTATTTTTTTTCATTTTTTCTTTTATTTTTTTTACTTCTTTTTTTTGTTTATTCCACATACAAAGCAAAAAAGGAATTATCACGCAGTCAAAACGAGCTTCTGCAGTTAAAAAATATTTTATATACAGCTCCTCACGGATATTATTTTGAATATTTGGAAAATAATGCCGTTTATTCTTATTGTTCTGATAAATTACGCCTTTTACTCAATATCACGGATAAAAACTCTTCTTTTGAAAACTTAATCAAAAACATTAATTCTTCTAAATATCAATCTGTTTTAAAAGC
>JAZNVO010000149.1:0-1661 GCA_045592885.1 Alphaproteobacteria bacterium | reverse complement strand
CGGGATCTATTTTAATGGGATCTCCGGCTGTTTCTCGTGTGGAATTTATGCGCCAGCAAATTGCGTTACAAAGATTAACGAAAAAGAAGAAAGAAGAGTAAAAGGATATTTGAAATGGAAGAAGTAAAACAAGAAGAACAAACAAATGTAATTGAAGAAATGCGTATTGGTGAAATTTTAAAATTATTACCTCACCGATATCCGTTTTTGCTTGTCGATCGGTTGAAAAATGTTGTGCCGGGAGAAAGTGGAATTGGGATAAAAAATGTCACAATGAATGAAGAATTTTTTCAAGGACATTTTCCAGAAAATCCGGTTATGCCAGGTGTTCTTCAGATTGAAGCAATGGCTCAAACGGCCGGTATCATTGTTTTAACGGCCTTTCCGGAAGAAGAAAGAAGCGGAAACAGTGTTTATTTTATGACGGTTGATGAAGTGAAATTCAGAAAGCCTATTTTACCGGGAGATGTGATTGAATTTTATGTAAAAAAAGAACAAGCTGTTCGAAATGTGTTTAAATTCCGTGGGGAAGCAAAAGTTGACGGGAAACTGGTTTCTCAAGCAACATTTAGTGCCATGGTTTTCAAAAAAGCATAATGCTTTTTGTTAAAAAAGGAGTGAAAATGCGCCTAAAAAAGTCATCTAAAAAAAACAGATTTCTTTTTTCAGGCGCATTTTTTTAGCCATTAAATAAGATATAAAGGAGTATAAATATGGCAAAAATTCATCCAAGTGCGATTGTTCATCCAAATGCTAAATTGGCAGATGATGTTGAGATTGGACCATTTTGTGTTGTTGGTGAACATGTTGAAATTGATGAAGGAACAAAATTGATTTCTCATGTTGTTATTGATGGAGTTACCAAAATGGGAAAAAGGAATGTTGTTTATCCTTTTGCTGCACTTGGATTATTGGCGCAACATAAGCGTTCAAATGCACCGGATGCCCAATTGATTATTGGTGATGACAACACATTTAGAGAACATGTGACAGCTCATGTTGGCTCAGACGTGGACAACAAAATCACAATTATCGGAAACCGGAACCTCTTTTTGGTGGCTTCTCATATCGCCCATGACTGTGTGTTAGGTGATGATATTGTGATGAGCAATAATGCCACTTTAGCCGGTCACGTTCATGTTGGGAATAAAGCTATTATCGGCGGTTTAGCCGCTGTTTTGCAATTCACTCGTATTGGAGAAGGGGCAATGATTGGTGGAATGTGTGGGGTCACACGTGACATTATCCCATATGGTTTAATGATGGGGGGTATTCGTCAGGGCTTGAGTGGGCTGAATTTAATTGGTCTTCAAAGAGCCGGTATTGAGAAAAAAGATATTTTGATGATGCAACAAGCCTATAAAACTCTTTTTAATAAAGAAGATGGCACATTGACGGAACGGATTCAAAAAGTGGAATCTAATGAAGAATGGATGAAAAATGAGCTTATTAAAGCACAAATTGAATTTGTTAAAAATCCATCAAAAAACAATATCTTACAACCAGATTGATGAAAGGGATTTTTTTTAACAATGTGTTTCTCTTTTTTTAAAAAGTTTCAACCAGTGAAACAGACGGATAAAGAAAAAGCGATTGGAATTATAGCGGGGAGTGGGATGCTCCCTGTTACTCTGGCTCATTTCTTGCAGAAAAAAGGTGAA
>JAZNVO010000148.1:0-1841 GCA_045592885.1 Alphaproteobacteria bacterium | reverse complement strand
ATGGAAGAAATTATTTTCCCTAACCAAATCAGGATGTTCAGACGTGTTCGCGGAAAAACGATGAAAAGCCTTGCCGATGCTTTGGGTTTGAGCTTATCCGCTATTTCAAAAATTGAAAAAGGATACAGACGCGTTGATGATGCTCAATTGAAAAAAATCTCTGCTTTTTTAAACTGCCCGAGTGAATCTCTTTTTGTCAGCGAAAGATCTTCTCAACCGGAAGTTATTAAAGCTTGGAAACGCGAACAAGAACGCAGACAAAAAATCAATTCCGGTTCCGGATTGAAAACGTTGGGTGCCGGATTGAGATATTTGCGTGGAGAAAAAGGTTTGACTCTTTATAACGTTGCTAAAGGCGCAAAAATGACTTTGTCGGTTTATCACCGCATTGAAATGGGCCAACGCGAAGTTGATGAAAAAACATTTAAAGACATTGCGCATGCCTTGGGATATTCCGAAACGGATTTGCAACTCAAAATTTATGAACTTGATATGTCAGGGGCTTTGGATGAACTCAAATCTCTTGAAGGAAAATCCGGTGTCTTTACATCCAAAGGCGGATATAATGACTTACCGGTCAGCCGGTTTATGATCAGAACTGCTGATTCACAAGAATTTTCCGTTCCTATCTATGGTTTTCCGGCTGAAGGCAATCAAGTTTTGGTGAACAAAAAACAATCTGTCGGCTCCGTTCTTTGCCCTTCAACTCTTTCAAATGAAAAAGATTTATATGCCATTCGTTTGAAAAATCAGGTCTTGGGTCCCGCTGTTCCGACTGATGCCGTTTTGGTTGTTTCTCCGGAAGCAAAACCAAACAAAGGAGACATCGCCGTTCTTCCGGTTGAAAATGACAAAGTGAGAATTGGTGTTTTCAAAACAAACGGAAATGATCAACCAACTCTTTTTTCTCCTGTTACGGAACAAACAAATGTTCTTTCAACAAAAGAGCTTGAGTCAATGCATCGGGTTGTGATGATTATGATGAGCTAAAGGGGACAAATAAGAAATCACAAAAATAAGGAGAGACCATTATGACAGATAAGTTAACGGATGCATATCCAATGCCGTTGGAAGAAGAGGAAAACATTTCTCTTCCTTCCGAAACGGCCGAACCCGAATTACCACCGTTTCAAGACATTACCGAAGATGACATTTTTGCCCATAATATTGATGATGCCTTATCTCAAGAAGCAAAAAAAGAGTTAGATTATGATGAAAACAATTTGCCGGAACGGGAATATATCCCCATGCCGACAATATTTGAACCTATTCCGGAAGAAGCACAAAAAGAAATTCTTTCAAAATTTGCCCTCAAAAAACGGGAAAAAGAAGATTCCGTCATCAAAACATCTCAAAGATTAGTTAATCAATTTCGTGCTTTATCAGCTTTTAGAGATGATTTTGTAGCCGAATATAATGAAGAATTACTAAATGCTTCAGAAGAAGTTTTATCCTATCTACCAACAATTATCGGCGGTCCGGCTGTCAGGGAATATCTTGATTATTTATTGGCTCACAAACAACAGGGCAAAGTCTTTGATCAGGAAAATATTGACTTTTCAATCACAAAACGACAAGGGTATCTCCCCTCCCCTGATGAAGATGAAGTCTATAAGCCACTCAATCGAAATATCTCAAGTGAAAACATTACAATTGATAATGCTCCACTTGTTCACCAAACAGAAATTTTGGCTGAAAGTCTCAACTCATTGAAACAAAGCTTATCCAATCAAACAGAAGAATTAAAAACCGCCATTTCATTGATGGGGGAAGCTTTGAATCGGCCGGTAACAATTTCCTCCGACGGCACGGGTGTAAATGTTACCGCTCCTGTTAATTCA
>JAZNVO010000147.1:0-2211 GCA_045592885.1 Alphaproteobacteria bacterium | reverse complement strand
GAACGACATGGCTACGATCCGACTTATATCTAAAATAAGGAGAAAATAGATGTATGAAAATATAGAATTTATTGTGGCTTGTGCCGGTAAAAGCACACGAAACTTTCCTCATTCAAAAGGGATTGCTCATAAATGTTTGATGCCGTTTGGGGATATCAGATTGATTGACTGTGTGCTTCAAGATGTTGTTCGCATGGGTGGGCGGCATATCACATTGGTTGTGTCGGATCAAGTGACAATTGATGCATTTAAAGAAGCATTAAAAACAGATTTAAAAACAGAAGAAAAATTACGTAAAGGGGGAAGGGAAAGGATTGCTGATGTGTTAAGAGCAACCTTTTTGCCGGACGATATTGATTTGAAATTTGTGATACAGGAAACGCCAATCGGAACGGCACAGGTGTTGGGATTGGCGCATCGCTTATCCCCTGAAAGACACGCGGTTTTGATTTTTCCGGATGATTTGATTGATTCAACAAAGGCTGAAATTCCATTTGTTAAAAAAATAACTGATTCGTTTTTAACTGATGAAAAGCAAATTTTATTAACAGGAATTATTAAAGAAGATGTGAGTAATAATGCAATCATTCATAATAAAAGATTGATTGAAAAACCAAAAGAACCAATCAGTCATGTGGCCGGATATTCTCCGATTGTTTTACCTAAAGAATGTTTAGATTCAATTGAAAGGCAAACGACTGAAATTGAAAAAACAGGAAAAATGCCGGAAGGATTAGCACTTGGTGAATGGGTTTATACGGATGGGATTAATTCCTTTTTGGATAAGGAAGGTGAATCAAAAGGATTCTTTGTGAAAATGGAAATTTTGAATCCGCAAAAATATGAAATGATGGATACCGGCTCTTTGCCACTTTATGAAAAAGCATTAATGCGAGAGTTATTGACTCGTTCTTTCTTTGCAAAAGAAAACAGAGAATATATTAAAAAAGTTTTAAGCGAACTGGAATAAGAATAAGCTAAAAAAAATCCGCTGATGTTTTCAGCGGATTTTTTCTTATCTTAATTGGAAAACAAGTTCCGAACTGTCTGTACAATTATCCGCATCTTGAGGGGAAATTAAATCAACGTAATGGAATGATTTAGAAGTTTTTCCGGAATCGACAATTTGTTGACAAGCAACCAAGGGAACATTTTTATATTTGATTTTAAAAGTTGTTTCCTCACCTTCAATAGATATCTCTCCACCCCATCTGTTTTCTAAAGTGTAGGTTGTTGTTTCTCCGCTTTGACTTGCCGAACAATCATCAATGGCCTTTTCGCTACATAACTCATTAAGGTTAATTGTTGTGTAACTAGTATCCCAGGAATAGGTATCTGCAATATCAGCGGCTAAATTATCAACTTCTAAAAGAGTTGCATTGACTCTGAAATAAGAATCAACGTAGCCCATTGATGTGATTCCGCCAATACTGATAAGACCGATAATGGCAAGAACGCCTAACATTTCAACCATGCTTCGACCGGATTGTTCTTTTTTATTTGTCATAATAACAGCCCCCTGTTTTTATCTTTATCTCTTTTTATTATAACAGAAAATGAAAAGAACCACAAGAGAATATTGAAAAAATAATATTTTTTGAACAAAACTTGCAAAAAACAAAAAAAAATGCTTTTATCATAATATGATTACAACAACTGAAGAATTGAAAGAAGTCTGTCAGCGATTTGCGACACAATCTTTTGTAACAATTGATACGGAATTTTTAAGAGAACATACTTTTTATTCAAAATTATGCCTGATACAAGTTGCAAGCGTTCAAGAAGCCGTTTTAATTGATCCATTGGCAAGTGATTTGGATTTAACTTCTTTTTTTGAATTATTGCAAAATGAACAAGTGGTAAAAGTGTTTCATTCCGGTCGTCAGGATATTGAAATTTTTTATAATATGACAAAAAAGGTTCCTTATCCGCTGTTTGATACTCAAATTGCGGCCATGGCAATCGGTTATGGAGATTGCGTCGGTTATCAGCAATTGGTTCATGATTTTGCCCGAGTTGAAATTGATAAGGGAATGCAGATAACGGATTGGTCAAAGCGTCCTTTAAGAAATGCCCAAATTAAATATGCTTTAAGTGATGTGACTTATTTAAGAGATGTTTATGTCAAAATCAAAGAAAAGATGGAAAAACTGGATCGCTTTTCTTGGATTGAAGACGAGATGAATGAACTTTATGATAAGTCGGATCGTA
>JAZNVO010000146.1:0-2124 GCA_045592885.1 Alphaproteobacteria bacterium | reverse complement strand
CCTTGTTGAAAAGAAAGAAAGTGCCGTTCATGTTGTGTATGGATTAAAATCAGAAAATTACAAAACCGGTAAATGGACACAAATTTTGGATTTGACCTGCACATATACAAACAAGCAAGACAGAGAAAACTTTAATCAAATTAACGAATGGATGGCTGCAAATTACAGACGCAATAATGCAGATATGGATACCGTTTATAAAACGGATGTTTCAAGATTATATGAAGTTAATATCCATGAACAAAGAACACAGGTAATCGGTTATATTTTTCCGGCATCAAAAGGCTTTTGCATCGCCCAATTTAATTACAAAAAATTACCGGCAAAAGATAAGGAAACATGGATGGATAGCATCAAAAAAATAAATGTCAGAAACTTTTAGATATAGGATTTTTGAATGGGTATTTTAGGAATTTTTTGCATTCTTGTTTTTTGTTATTTCATCTCTAATAACAAAAAAAATATTAATTACAGAACGGTTATCGTCGGCCTTCTTTTGCAATTTGTTTTAGCTTTTTTTATTTTGAAAACAACTGCAGGACAAGTTATTTTTAAATCACTTGGAAACGGCATTCAAAAAATTCTCACATTTGCCGCTGACGGAGGCAACTTTGTTTTCGGATTTTTAACGGACAGACCTCAAAAACTTACCGAAATTTTGGGACCCGGAGCTGATTTTATTTTTGCACTCACCTTAATTCCTGTTTTAATTTTTGTGATGGTTCTTGTTAATGTTCTTTATTATTATGGCATTATGCAACGCATTATTTTATTTTGTGGCAAAGGGATGTATAAACTGATGAATATCACCGGTGCAGAAGCCATTTCAAATATTGCCAGCGCTTTTATCGGACAAGTTGAAGCTCAAATGCTTATTCAACCTCATTTAAAAAAGATGTCTCTTTCTCAATTATTGGCTTCAATGACAGGATCTTTGGCCTGTATTTCGGGTAGTATTATGGCCGTTTATATCGGCATGGGCATACCGGCAGAATATTTGTTAGCAGCAAGTTTTATGGCCGCCCCCGGTGCCTTGGTTATTTCCAAAATTGTTTATCCGGAAACAGAAAAAATTAATCCGTCAGAAGAAATTTCTTTACACGCCCATACAGGGGGAATCAATTTAATAGATTCCATCGCCACCGGCGCTTCAACCGGTTTAAAGGTCGCCTTAAACATCATTGCAATGATTATCGGATTAATTGCTCTTATTGCTTTATTTGATTATTGTTTGGGACTTTTGGGTTCTTTTCTTGTTGAGACGCTCCATTGTCCACAAGCAATCGGACCTTTAAATATCAAAGAACTGTCATTAAGCGGAATTTTAGGGGTGTTATTTTCAGGTATTGCCTTATTGCTCGGTGTTCCGATAAACGAAATTTTCACCGTCGGTTCTTTAATGGGCGAAAAATTGGTTTTCAACGAATTTATTGCCTATTTAAATTTAACAAATCTCTCCGTTCCGTTATCAGATAAAGGAATGATTATTGCTTCTTTTGCCTTATGCGGTTTTGCCAATTTCGGATCGATTGCCATGCAAATCGGAGGTATCGGGGAATTAGAACCATCAAGACGACAAGATTTGGCCAAGCTTTGTTATAAAGCGCTTTTATGTGGCACACTCACCTCATATGTTTCTGCTGCAATTGCAGGTCTTTTACTTTAATACGTCTGCCACCCTTTATTAGCTCGACTCACAAGATCTTGATAAACGGTTCTGTTTAAATCAGGGGAAGATTTTTTCCCTAGTACTATCTCTTTTCTTGCTCCGGTCAAAGATTGAGATCCCCAAGGCTTTTTTAATTCATAAAAATATGCCAAATCAGCCATTAATCGCGCTTCCATATAAATGGCTCCTTTGGGTGAAAAAAAACTTGGTGTCGTTGCCAATCTTTTTCGAATCAGCGCAAAGTCTTTTTTATGCTCATTTAACTCAAAGCCCGTTCCTAAAAGCAATGTTTTAAAAGCATTAAAAGAAACTTTATTTTTCCACCCTCCGCCAAATAAAACAAATGAATTCGGTATATCGATGCTTTCAATATATTTTAATGAAAAAGCAGCCACATAACCTGCAAAATATTGAACTGTGTGTAGCATTTGATAAAAATCTTTTTCATTTTTTGG
>JAZNVO010000145.1:0-1800 GCA_045592885.1 Alphaproteobacteria bacterium | reverse complement strand
CATTATGTTATCACATGGATGGGGGTAAGATTAGATCCCGAGCAACAAATAAATGACTTTCCTTGCAAAAAAATGAAAAAATAATTTAATTACTTGCTTTTTAATAAAAAAACACATATAATACATTCATCAAATCTGTTAACAAAGCTACGGATAAAGAGCCGTAGTTTTATTTTTTAATCAAAAAAACAAAGAAAGGATGCGCCATGGAAGAAAAAATACCTATGACATCAAACGGCTATAACGATTTATCAAACGAGTTAAAAAGACTCAAATTTGAAGAAAGACCACGTATTGTTGCGGCGATTGAGGAAGCTCGCGGTCATGGTGATTTATCTGAAAATGCCGAATATCATTCTGCTCGTGAACAACAAAGTTTTAACGAAGGAAGAATTATGGAACTTGAAAGTGCCTTAGCAAGAGCTCAAGTCATTGACATCAAAACATTATCTGGGGATAAAGTCTTGTTTGGGGCAACAGTAACATTAGAAGATTCCGAAACCGGTTCGCAACACGCATATAAAATCGTTGGACAATATGAAGCAAACCTTGAAAAAGGCTTAATTTCACTCTTGTCTCCGATTGCCAGAGCTTTAATCGGAAAAAACAAAGGGGATTTTGTTGATGTCATTACACCAAAAGGTGAAAAATCATATGAAATTTTGAACGTTCAATTTATTTAAAAAATATTTTTTTATTCCTCTCTTGAATATAGATAACATACAATCTTATATTTTTTAAGAGAGGATTTTTTTATCTAAAAAAGGAGAAATATTATGCACACTCAAGTTTTAATTATAGGATCCGGACCGGCCGGTTATACGGCAGCGATATATACCGCCCGAGCTGGTCTAAAAACCACCCTTATGACTGGACAAGATATCGGTGGTCAATTAACAAGAACGCACAGTGTTGAAAATTTCCCAGGCTTTATAAATATATCCGGTTTTGATTTAATGGATAATTTGAAATCACAAAGCTTAAATACCGGAGCAACAATTATTCAAGATGAAGTGATAAAATTAGATACTTCGAAACGACCATTTCATTTTGAAACACATGAAACAAAAGGAACAGCAGACGCCGTAATTCTTGCCACCGGAGCAAGTCCTAAATGGCTTCAAACAAAAGGAGAAGAAAAATTCAAAGGAAATGGGATTTCAATTTGCGCAACTTGTGACGGATTTTTTTATAAAAATAAGTCAATCGCTGTTATAGGAGGGGGAAATGGAGCAATTTATGAAGCTTTGTTTTTATCAAAAATCGCTTCAAATGTTTATCTGATTAACAAAAATAATAACTTGAAAGGTGAAAAAAAACTTTTGGATGAATTATTAAAAAATGATAAAATAAAAGTTTTAAATAACACTAAACCACTTGAATTTATTGGAGAAAAAAAGTTATCCACAATCAAATTAAAAAACACAAAATCAAAAAATATAACTTTATTGGATGTTGAAGGGGTTTTTGAGGCCGTTGGAACAACTCCAAACACAAATTTGATTATCGATCAATTAAAATTAACCCAAAAGGGTTATGTAAAAACAAACAAAAGAACTATGGAAACATCTGTTAAGGGCGTTTTTGCTTGTGGAGATGTTCAAGAAGATACTTATAAACAAGCAATCATCTCAGCAGGAAGTGGTGCTGTTGCTGCTTTAAGCGTTGAGAAATATCTGTTGTAATTTTATAATAAAGAAAAAAATTTCCCCTTGCTCTGTTAATCAGAGTGAGGGGGTTTTTATTCTTTTTAAAAACGTTATAAAAGTTCATAGAAGAATGGTTTTATAAAATTTGGCA
>JAZNVO010000144.1:0-4561 GCA_045592885.1 Alphaproteobacteria bacterium | reverse complement strand
GTGTTTCTCATTTGAAAAATATAATGCTTTCAGTATTGATAAACGTTGTTTACCAATTTTTGCCAAACGATATGAAAAAGAACTTTTAGCTTTGGGAATCAAAAATGTTACTCGAGTTTTTGATCTTGTTCCCAGATTAACGGAACGCAAAACATTATATTCTGTTTCCGATTTGGCGGAGATGTTGAGATGCCCTGATCTTAAAGAAAAAATGAACAATTTTATCACAGAAAAAGGTCTTGATTATTTCAAAATCTCAGCAATTGATGGAAACAAAATCCCTGTTTTTCAAGAATATTATTTTCATGATAAAAGGGGATATTATTTTTTAAAATCTCATTTAACTCAATTTTTAAAGGAATATAAAGAGCAACTGATGACCTTTGGTGTGCGGGAAGAGTTGCTTCTTGATCGATCCGGGGTTCAAAAAATTCGCCTCAAAGATGATGAAATGATTGTATTTGATGATTTTTATTTGGCATTAACGACGGATGCTCGGTTTCATAAAGAACTCACTCAAAAAATCAAAACATTGATGAGTGATGAAACTTATTCATATAAGGATGAAAATGGTGTGATGAGGGAAGAAAAAGTTTTTGACAAAGTTCGGTCAGGGGTTGTCATTGCTATGGTGTTTAAAAATGATCGAGCAATGAAGGCTTTTGTGTCAAAAAATAGAGAATTTTTGATGAAAAACGGAATCAAAAAAGAAGCCATTGAACATTATTTGGAAGAAAAAAAAGTGATTGAATATTCGGATGAATATATTCCGATACGGGAATTTCCAAAGATTTTTCATCAATCAACCAAAGATATTTTAAAAGTTATTCATGAAAAGTATTTGGATGAGACATATGAAACCGTTGATGAAGCCGGAACAATAGTTCAAAAATCGGTTTTTCAACCGGTGCAACATAATGGAAAAGGAATGATTTTTTATGCCGTTCCAAAAGAAGCCTTGTTACCGTTTGCTTTAAAACATAAAGAAGAATTGAAAATTTCACCTTTGGTAATTGATGAATTGTCCGGTAAGATAAAAGTTGTTGAAAAAACAGATGATTATATTATTATTCCGGATTTGTTCAAGGGTTTTTGGAAAGATAGTCGCCGGGCTATTGCTATTGCAAATCAATTCATTGTGAAACATTGTATGAATGATATGTATTTAAGTGAAAATGAAGCCGGCATTTTGGTGAGTAAGCCTCTTTTTCAATATGCCCGAAATAAAGCAAGTGGACATATGGGAATTTGTATTGATATAAACGGTGTTGAAACATTTTTGCGTCATCGGGGGCCGGAATTGAAAAAAATGGGTATTTATCCTTGGCCATTTATTCAAAAAGTTCAAGAAACAAAACTGCCGATGAAAAAATTGATTCTTGAGAGATTGAAAATGCGCGGAAGAATTTAAATGAGAAAAAGAGCCAATTAAGGCTCTTTTTTCTTTTTGATATCAATAAGATATATTTTTTTTATGTAAGTTAAATATTGAAACCGCCTTTATGGTGGTGTTATAAAAATATCTATAAATTGTTTGACAAAGTCTTTTTGATTTGTTAGCCTTAAAAAACATACCCATCAAAAAGGTGATTAAATGACAAAAAAAACAATAGAACAATTAAAAGAAAACTTTTATGTTATTTTTGATAATTATTTGAAAACTGAAAGCCAAAAGGGAGAAAAAAACAGTTGTTTGAGTCTCAGAACTCTTTCAAATCAACTTTTGGATGAAACAGAACGCTATATTGGGGGGAGATTTGATGGATTAAGAGTTTTTTCGAACAGGGAAATTGATGTTTTGAATTATGCTCATGCTGTTTTGTTCAAGCTTCATTCCGGTGATTTAACCCCAAAATCATTATATAACAATTTAAAAGAGTTTGCCGACAATACAAAAGGTTTTTATGAGGCCGTTTCAACAATGAATTACGGTGAATATTATCGACTTTTAAACGCTGAAAAAAATGTGAATACCTCTTTATGTGAGTCTACGCCGTTGATCGCTGCCGTGAAAAACGGGCATCTGACGATGGTAATGGAAATTATTAAAAGTGGAGCCGATGTAAATCAGCCGGACAAAGATGGTTTTACACCGCTTTATTTTGCTTTGAGCACTAACGGTCCTTCTGTTGGTTCTACACAAGCTTTGATTATTCAATTTTTGGTGCAAGCTGGAGCAAAAACAAAAAATTTGGATGGAAATGGTATTGATGCGACCTCATTAGCTGTAATGAACAATCATCCAAAAAGTTTGATGTTTTTATTACAAAAGTCTTTTTCAACGGAAGGCAAAATAAAAGAGGAGGACGGAAAATCCGTTTCTTTTTTGAATTATGCGATACGGCACTCTTTGTTTAAGGTATTTCAAGTTTTGATTGCAAATGGAGCTGATATTCATAAAAAGGATGAAACGGGGAAATCGCCTTTAATGACAGCTGATTTGCTTCAAAAAGAGGTTTATAAGGAATTAATGCTTGAGAGGCAAGAATCCTGTTCGACTATAGAGTTAGTGAATGCAAAAGAAAAAAAGAAAGGCAAAGAAGAAAAGCCTGCGGTTATACCTTCTTTAAAAAAAGGTAATAAAAAAGCTAAATTGATTGACCAAGCCCCATTGTTTGGCGGAAGACATGCTTGCTCATACCCTTTATATTTTAAGGATGGAATACAACGATTCCGTGATTAATAAAAAAAAGAAGCACTCTGTCAGTAAAAAGGGAGGAAGAGCGACAGAGTGCTAACTTATTTTCTTTTTGAAGGCGCTTTACCAAAGGGAGGAAGATGAAGATAAAGCGCCTAACTTGAACCTACAATTCCAATATAGCGACAAAAAAAACAAGTGTCAACCTTCTTTTTGAAAAAAAAGTGTTTTTTTGTAATTTTCTTTTTTATCAGCTTGTTATCTTGTTTTCTTCAATTGGTTGATATGTCTGTCTTTTAAAACGGTTTTGAGTGCTTTATGCCGTTTCTTTTCAACATATTTCATCGGTGATTTTTCTAACTGTACTGATGAATGTTTATTCGCTCCAGCTCGAATCAATGCTTTTGCAATGGTGTTGTTTTTTGCTTTTAAAGCATAGGTGAGGGGTGTTTGTCCATTGTTGTTTGCAAGATTAACATTTGCTTTTGCATCGATTAAAAGATCGGTGATTTCTTTATGCCCATAAAAGGCTGCCCAATGTAAAGCGCTTTGTCCATATCTGTCTTTTTTATTCGGATCGGCTCCGTTTTCAAGAAGAATAGAAGTAATTTCTTTGTTATTATGTTGTGTTGCAATATGCAAAGGGCAAAATCCGTTCAAATCCCCAAAATTTGGATTGGCTCCTAATGAAAGAAGTTTTTTTGTTGCATCTGTTTTTCCGGAAAGAGCGGCAAACTGAAGGGGTGTTTTTCCGAAACGATCGTGAGCATTGATATCTCCTCCAAATTCAGCCAAAACCCCCAATGTTTGAATTGAACCGGAAAAGGCTGCTACATGCATGGCATTATATCCGTTTTTATCTGCTAAATTTGGGTCAGCTCCCAATCGTAACGCCATCTCCAAATCTTCGGCATTGTTATTGGCGGCGCAAAAACGCATGAATCTGGCCAGTATTTTTTTATCAATCTCAGTCATGCGTCTCACCTCCTTTCTTATTTTTTTCCTTATATATCTATTATACAACAAAAATGAAGATTCGGCAATATATAAAATAACCTATTGTTTTTTATTGATTTTTATAAGTTTTAAAAGTATCTTTTCGAGCGATTTTTGAACTTTGTATCTGGCCTGTCTGATGGTTAAGTTTTCTTCATAGGCCAAAATTTTCCACGGAACGCCATCATACCGGCGCCAAAGAAGGCGCTTTTCCGTTGGTGTCAACCAATTGAGCCAAACAAATTGAACTGTATCTGCCATGTCAATTTCTTCCGGACTCGGCATTAATGGGGAGTTTGTCAGGTGCGTCGGGGTCGGTTTTATAACGTTTGCCAAACAGCTGTGTGGATTTTTTGGATAAGGTTTGGGGTATCTTTTATAAATTTGGCAAGCCTTTTTGATTTGAAATTCAACATCATCTAATTGAAGTGGAGCCATTTTTTCTTCTTTCATAAAAAAATAAGGGAATCAAGAGCGACTGTATTTAAATTTTTCTCATTTCCTCATAAAGCCAGTTGCGATAGTCAATGAAATGATGAAATTCGTGAACTTTATGAGGGGTTAAATGGGATTTGAAATCTTCTTGAACCGGATGAATGGGGGTGTTTTTATAATTAAATTGTATAAAACGTATATTCCCTTTTGGAAGGATGAGCAAAATTGTGCCGGAACCGGGGACGGATTTGAACAAAACTCGATCGGAAAAAATTGTTCGAGTCCAGTCTGACGCATAGGAAAGTAAAGTTTTTGAATTGATAATTTGAGAGGGTGAAGTGATGCTTTCTTTAACAACGGGAACTCTATATTTTTTAAAGAAATAATTCCACCATTCTGCAAAATTCATTGATGCAATTGCTTTATCATTATTTTTCTTTTTTTCTTCTTCCAATTCTATTGCTTTCTTTAATGCGATTTGACAATCACGCT
>JAZNVO010000143.1:0-3549 GCA_045592885.1 Alphaproteobacteria bacterium | reverse complement strand
TATAAAACAAAATCCGTTCCTTTTTTATCCAAAACCGCCCTAGCATGCACAAATGACAAACAAATCATCAACAAGGCAACCAATATAATCCCGGCGCAAATTTCTTTATTTTCTGGTTTCATCTTTTTACCTCTTATCAATCATAACATTTGACACAATTTTATTTTTTTTGTCAAGACTTCTTTTTTTTGATTTAAACAAAATTCATTGACGAGACAGTTAAAATAACTTAAAATGAAAAGAAAACAAAAGGCATTAAAAATGAATATTAAAATATTATTTATCTTCTGTTTAAGTTTCCTTTTTTCCATAACTTCTTTTGCCCAAAACCTCTCTCTTATCCGAGATACCGAGATTGAAGGTGTTTTGCTTAGTTACGTTCAAAAATTATTTAAAGCAGCTGATTTGCCGGTTCAAAAGGCGAAAGTCGTTTTGGTTAATGATCAAGATTTAAATGCTTTTGTTGTCGGCGGGCATACCATTTTTATTCACAGCGGTCTTATCACTCAATCACAAAATGTTGATGATTTAATTTTTGTTTTGGCCCACGAAACCGGTCATATTATCGGCGGACACGTTACAAGAGGGATTGAAGCTTATGAAAAAGCCCAAACAACCGCACTTATTTCAACCATTCTCGGAGGATTAGTGGCGGTTGCCGGTCGTCCCGATGCCGGAATTGCCGTTATGATGGGGGGAAGCAATTCTGCCGGCGCCTTATACACATCGTTCAGACAAACAGATGAAAGTGCGGCTGACCGAATTGCCGCAGATATCATGAAAAAAACAAATTATTCAATGGGTGGTTTTTTAAACACGATGAAACTCATCAGAATGCAGGATAGATTGACTCCGGTAAGTGAATGGAATTACCTTCGCACCCACCCTCTTACCCAAGAAAGAGTGAATGCTTTGGAGCGCTTCACTCAAAATCCTCTTCCATTTAAACAAGACATTCGATTTGAACTTATTAAAGCCAAACTCATCGGCTTTTTATATCCACCACAACGGGTTTTTGATATCTATCAAAATCACAACACCCTTCCCGCTCTTTATGCCAAAGCAATTGCATACTATAGAAATAGAGAACTGGATAAAAGCTTATCTCTTTTAGACACGTTGATTAAATCAAAACCTGATTTTGCCTATTTTTATGAACTCAAAGCCCAATTTTTATTTGAAACAAGCCACATTAAAGAAGCCATTCAATATTATACAAAAGCATTAAAATACATCAAGAATGCTCCACTGATTCGCCTTTCCTTATCTCAAGCTCTTCTTCAAACAGAAGAAAAAAGTAACAGTGTTTTAGCTATCAATGAATTAAAACAAGTATTAAACAGTGATTCAGAGATTCCCTTTGCTTGGCAATTGCTTGCAACCGCTTATGATCGAACAAATCAAAAAGCTTTAAGGGATTATGCCATGGCAGAGCTATATCGTGCAAAAAAAGATTATAAAAACGCCGAAAAAATGGCTCAAAAAGCTTTAAAACAATTAAAAAAAGGAACACTTGAATATAATAAAGCAGATGATATCATTGCTCTTTCAAAAAAAGAAGATTCCGCTATTCAAGTGAAATAACGGAAAATTGCCTTAAAGGATTTTTTGAATCACGCCGATAACTGAAATAATCTTCATTTTGATACGTATCAATCAAAACAGATTCAACTTTCTTGATTCCGGCTCTTTTTAATCGATAGAGAACATAGGCATGAAAATCAAAAGAATAAAGACCATTTCCTTTTTCTTCAAAAAAGATGTATTCTGTTACTGGAAAAAGAGCTTTCATTTTGTCATCTGCTTCAAAACTTTCTTTTTGAATATGAGGTCCGACAGCAGCTTTAATAGAAGAAATTTCGGCACCCTTTTCAAGCATTTTTAAAATACAGTTTTCAATAACTCCTTGAAAAGCGCCTTTCCAACCAGCATGAATAGCTGCAATAATTTTGTTTTTCGAATCAAACAACAACACAGGAGCACAATCTGCCGTTTTTACTGCTAATTTCAATCCGGAGACATTGGTAACCAGCGCATCAACTTTCGGATATTCTGATAACCGTTTTTCGATAAATAACACATCAGCAGAATGAACCTGATTCATTAAAATCAAATTTTCAAGGTGTTGACTTTCTTCAGCATTATAAAAGGCGTGAAAAACCCCCTCACTTTCTAAACATTTCACTCTTTCCATTTAAGCCCCCTCTTTCATTCAACAACATCAATCAAACGCAACTTGTTTTTAAAAGAACTTTTTTTCAAAAGATAAATTCCAAAAATAATCATCGGTAGACTCAATACCTGACCCATTGAAAAATTTTGCCAAATGAATCCTAAATGGCCGTCAGGTTCTCTTGTGTATTCAAGCAGAAAACGAAACACACCATATAACAAAAAGAACAAACCAGTTAAAAATCCTTTTTTTTCATATACTTGCTTTGAACCCCAAAAAATCACATTTAAAATCACAAATAGAAGAACCCCCTCAATAGCGGCTTCATAAAGTTGACTGGGATGACGGGGTTCAGGCCCTCCATCAGGGAAAATCATTGCCCAAGGAACGCTATACGTCACCCGACCAAACAACTCTCCATTTGAAAAATTAGCTAATCTTCCCAAAAACAACCCAAAGGGAGCAACACAAACCAAAATATCGGACATCTCCAACAAAGGAATTTTTCTTTTTTTAGAGAATAAATAAGTCGCTAAAATCACCCCTATCAAGCCCCCATGAAAAGACATTCCACCTTGCCAAAGAGCTAAAATTTTATACGGAAATTCAAAATAATAAGAAGCATTATAGAATAGTACATACCCCAAACGACCGCCCAAGATAATTCCGACCGTTGCCCAGACCAAAAAATCGTCTATTTTCAAAACAGTGAAAACACTTCCCTTTTTAACAGACATTTTGCGTGCCATATACCAAGCACCGACAATCCCTAAAATATAAGCTAACGAATACCAACGTAAGGAAAAAAATCCGATTTGAAAAATAACCGGATCAATTTGAGGGAACATTATTCCTGAATACATTTTATCTCCATCTATCATTTTTTGTTAATTATATGATGCCGTGTTCCCTCAAAAAGGTCAAGTCTTTTATTTTTGGTGATCTTTTTTTGAAATTGAAAAGAGCCAACGCCACAATGAAGTTTTTGATTTATTAACATTTACTTTGACTTTTTCTTTTCCTTTTTTAAGTTCAGGCACTTTAACCGTTCCGCCTTGGATGGCATATTTCCATCCGATTTGATAGCGCGCTTGCGGTGTTTCCAATAAATTAAAAGCTCTCGGATTTGTGACATCTTGCTTCAAGAAATATTTATATTCGGATCTGACCGGTAACATTTTGTTATTAATTCTTGTTACATGTGTTAAAGTCGGCCAAACGCTTGAATTGGTGCATACAACAGAAACTGAAGCCGGATTGACCACTGTCACAACATTCGGGTTGGTTGAATCAATAATTTCGGACGGTTGTCTTAACAACGCTCTTTTCATCAACTTATCATAATGCGCTTTAAAAGAAGGATTTTTATCTAAAAA
>JAZNVO010000142.1:0-4199 GCA_045592885.1 Alphaproteobacteria bacterium | reverse complement strand
AGTGTCGATATGTAAAAGTTCTTTTAAATCATTTAGATAGATGAAATCATCAGTGAGAATCGGATATTCTTTTTCTTTTGTCAGTTGTTCGATCAATTCTTTTTTAAATCCCAATGTGATTAACTCTTCTTTATGATTTTTTAAAAAAGAGAGAAAAGCTTCTTTATTTTTGATGTAATACATAAATCCATGACCGCCTTTGCAATAAACAAAAACATTTTCTTTTGCGGTTGAATTCGGATCGGGTTGATATGTTTCGGTTAAAAAATATTTTTGAAAAAGAGGGGCAAGTTTTTTAAATTTGAAATAATCTGCTTTTAAAAGTTGGCCACCTTCTCGTAACGTGAGCATTTCTTTATCTTTTTTCAAAATCGCTTTTTCTTGGGTGATGTTTAAAAGAAATTGTTCGTTTGCCCCTTGATTTAAAAGAGCTTGTTTATGGAATTTGAAAAATGAAGCGACGTCTTCTTTTAAAATTAAAAGTAAATCGCGATAAAATAACAAACGAACGGGTTTTTGAGTTCCTTCATTGTAAACGGTTTCTTGATTTTGAAAAGAAGATAACAGATAGTGATATATATTTTTTCTTGTTTCTTTATCCTTTGAAAGGGAAGTGATCACTTTTTTAAGTGAAATAAGGTTTCCTTGAAGATCTTTTTTTGAAAATTGTTGAGCTATCACGCCGGCAATTTGATAACCCATTTGAATCAAGTCTTGTTGATATTTTTGAATGAACGTATCAACCCCTTTTTTGTAAATGTTTATTTGTGCAGATTGTTGCGTTGTTTGGAATAGAGGAAGCGTTTTTTTCTCTCCCGCCGGTGTTTCAATTTCAACTGTTTCATCAAGATGAGATTTAATAAATTTGAGCAATTTTCTTTCATGCATGGAATTGCCCAAATACAGGGACAATCCCCTTAAAGATAAAAAGTCATTTTCCTCTTCAAATTCATTTACTTTTTCTTTTAATAAGGGTTGATATTGATCCAAAAAAAAGGGAAGGGCCTCTTTTAAAAGATAAACCCCGCATTTTCCCCTTGAAGAGGGGGAAAAACAAAACATATTTTTTCTTTTCCATCTGTTTTCTTTTTCATTAAAGAAAGGGTAGGTTGCAGTTAACAGATTGTCTTTAATGTATTTTGTGAGCATTGGGACAATACGGGGGTTTTTTGCGATTTTTAAGGAAACATCTCCTAATAACAAAAGTTCTTTTCTTCGTGTGACTTTTTCTTCAACGGATAAAGAAGGAATGACCTCTAAACAGGCGTAAAGGCGTTCTTTTTCAATGCCAAGGTGAATCAATTCTTCAAAATGTTTTTTAAGAAAAAAAGGAACGGCTTTTTGAAGCAGATAAATGCCAAATTGTTGCCCTTCTTTTGTCCCCAGATGAAAAAAGGGGATTTTTCTTTTGGTGCCATTTTTTAAGTGAACGGTCACTTGATCCGTTAAGGCATTTTCTCTGATATAATTTTCAACCAAACGCACAAAATTGCCCCGCTTATGAAATAATTGGCACAATTCTTGAATGCTGATGAAATTATGGTTTAAATCGGTGATTTTATTTTTCATGTTTTTCTTCTTTTGCTTAATCTTTTTGACGGTTTTTGTTTTGACGATCCCGTTCGTTATATACCTCTTGACGAAGGCGACGTTTTAAAACAAATTCCTGATGAAAGTTCGGATTGTTTTTTGCATTTAAAAGGGCTTTGTTTATGTTGTTCGGATTAACACCTAATTTTATCAAATCGTTTTTATATTTTGAAAGAAAGTCTCTCATGCCGGATGAATCAATCATTAAAGCAATGATACCGCTTTGACTCATTGCATAAACAAAGGTGTTTTTTTCTTTTTGTGTTTGGGGATGAATGTGTTTTTCATTCAAACAGGTTGTTTCGATAAATCTGGCAAGGCGCGGATAAAAGTGCTTGGGATACTCCAAAAATTCGGCCAAATTTTCCATGGTCAACATACTTTCTGTTCGAATCAAAATCGGTTTATGGGCCAAAATGGCTTTTAATGTTGTTTTTTGAACATTCAGTTCTTTTTGATGTTTTGTGAGCAGATGCCAAATGGCTTCTTTTAAAATATAATATCTCAAATGGCCACTTTTTTGCCTTTTTCTGAAAAGAAGCGGTTTTTCGATTTTGTCACCGTTTTGATCTGTTGTTGTATATGTTTCAAGAGCAAATGTCGGAATTTGGGAAAGGTGTTTTTGCCCGAAAAAGTGATATTTTGCAGCCAAATCTTGAACCAAGACGGCTTCTCCTTCGGGAATGTTTGCCCCTTCTTCTCTGAAGATGTTTTCATATTGAAAAGCTGTGATCTGGTGACTTAGCAATAAGTCTTTATTTTTTCTTGCAAAATGAAAGACGGCTTCTTTATCTGCAAAAACATAATTTTTTGAGTTATCCTCTTTGGAGCCGACTTTGATGAAAACAGGTTTTTGAACGATATTTCCTTGATCATCAACCGTTTCATAAGTGTCAGTCAAATGGTGTTGACGAATGGCAGTCAACAAGGGAGTTACAAGACGGGAATGTAAAAAGTGAACGGAAAAATCACTTAATGTAATCATCTCTTTAGTTTTCTTTGAAATGGTTTTTTGATTCAAGTAATGATCAATGACCGCTTGACGAAGTCCGATGGCTTTGAGTTCTTCTTGAAAAGAGTAAATCAACGTCGGCAAGTCTTCTTTTCTTAAACAATAAACGGTTTGTTGCCTGACTTTTCGTTTGATGAATAACGGTTGGCTTTGTCCGTATTCATCTGTTATTTTTTTGTGAACCAGAAGGTTAAAAAACAATTGATTAAAGGTATTTCTTTCTTGATTCGATAATCTTAATTCTTTGAAAATGCCCCCTCTTTGCAAAAGGCCTTCTTCTTTGTTAAATGCAGGAATGCTTTCAATCAAGGCTGTCAGGTTTTTTGCCCCGAGTTTTTGAAGCTCTTCCTGATGGGCCCGAATGAATGGGATTACACCTTTTTTTTGAACAGAGAGATAAGCTTTTGAGTGATTGTCCATCGGATAATCGAAAATCAATTCTTCCGAAAAGCTTCCATCTTCATTTTGAAGGAGAAAAGTATCATGAAGACATTTTGTTTCAATGAATTTTAACAATTCTTTTTCTTTTGGAATGGTTAATCCCAATGTTCGTCTTAATATTCTTAAAGGAACGGTTGGACAATTTTCATCAAATTCTTTGGCTTTATGGCGGAGTTCTTCTCCTCTTGATGCAACAAAAGAATCCATAGCCAATGGATTGAAATAAGGGGTTTGTTTGCCATTTCTGGGTTCGGCTAATTCAAAAACGGGAAGGGTTTTTTCTTCGCCGTTTTTTGTTTTGATAACAAATGTATCATTCAAACAGGTTTCTTTGATATATTCTTCGATTTGCTTGGTGATTTTTGAATTACCGCCACTGAATTTGTGTGCAATTTTCCAAAGATCATAAAATTTTTCACGTAAACTGTTTTTGCTCATTTATACCCCTTTTAAAAGTTTGACGGGGACTATTATACCATAAACAAGCCATTTTGTCAAATGTTTTTGATAAATTATTATTTTGACTTTTTGAGAAGAGAAATGTAAAATTCAAGCGAAGAAATAAGTAATAAAAAATAGGCCAAAACTTCCGCTGATTCTTCAATAAATCGGCGCATCAAAATGATGTCATGAGCATCGGGTAACACGGTTGAAATGAAAGAACGGTTGCCGATGGCTTGGGCCAGCGGAATGAAGATAAACATAGCCGAACACATCATATAAAAGGCAGGACTGGTGCAAAAGAGAAGAAGCGGTTTTTTAAGAGATTTTCTTTTTTGATAGAGATACACAAGCGCTGTGAGAGGAAAAAGATAACAAAATTTCCAACTGATAAAAGGAATAAGCGTGTCAAAAAGGCTGTCGTTGTCATGGAAAAATGTGTAGGGAACGGCCTCCGTGCCGTTCCCCGTTTCCACGCAGGAAAAAAGTTCTTGAATCCCACTGCCGATGGCGTTACAATAGACCTCATCTTTTGAAGAAAGAGGGAATACCATGCGAGAGCTGGATGTATCGATCATCCGGGATACGGTGGCGAGGCTTTGCATCGAGGCCAACACCCATCTGCCGGAGGATGTAAAGACCGCCATCCGGGATTTTCAAAGCAAGGAGGACTGGGCCATCGCCCGGGGCGTCCTGGACAATATCGTGGAAAATT
>JAZNVO010000141.1:0-2650 GCA_045592885.1 Alphaproteobacteria bacterium | reverse complement strand
AACACCATTTTTGTCCCCTTGATTGACAGCATTCGGATTGGCACGAATAAATTCCTGCACAATTTGAAGGGCATTTTCATTCTTTCGTATCGCATCAACAACTCTTTGGAAAGTAATGCTTGATTGATTTGTCATGATCCTGCCCTCCCCCTTTTTTAATAGTCTATATCTATTATACCATAAAAATGAAATTTTTGGTATTTTTTTTAAGTATTAAAGAAAAAAAAGACTTATCAGCAATAAAAAATCTATCAAGAAACAAGCATTTAAAAAAAAAGCTAAACATTCCTTAATGGGGCAAAATTAAAAACTCGTTTTTTATAACGAATTGCTTTTTGCATGGCTTGATATGCGCCACCCCACTCACATATCACATAGCAAATTAAGAAATCACAATTTTTCACCATATATTCATTGCGCTTTAAAATTGTATATCGTGGAAAAAAGAGTTTATCCGGATCAAAATATGAAAAACTATCAAACTTTAACTCCTTATAAAAAGCATCACCGCCACTCTCTTGTTTTGTTGGATATGGCAAAAGCAAATGCATTTCAATATGCGGATATTCTTTTTTTAATGAACGTGTCATGTCAGCGCATTCAGCATCAAATTTTCCATAAGATCCAAACCAAAAACTATCAACCCCTTCTTTTTCAATTAACTCAATCAAAGTGGTGCGAATTTTGGATCTTATTTCTGCTGAAAGATAGGTGTCTCTGTGGCCAAAAAAAGTGCAAATTTTTCCCATAAACACCTCCAAAAAAGTTTATCTTTGCCAAAAGATAAACCCACCTAAAAAAAGGCGGGTGGATGTTCGAAACTATTACACCAAGTAGATAGTCCTGCTTATTTGCGGAAAACCTTGTATTCAGCAGGCATCCACCCTTTAAATATGCATTTAAATACACATTAAAAAGTGAATGCCCTTTTAACTTTGGTTCATATCAAATAATATAAACCATCGCCCTTGGTGTAATCGGGTTTCGACACCCTAGTTGGGATTAGGCTCATCCCAACAAAAAAAGTATATCATAATATCAAAAAAAATAGCAAGTAGATTTTTTTATTTTCCTCTCCTTGCTCTAAAAAAGCCCCCTAAAAGATATAAAAGGCTTTAAAGAAAACACCTCCTTAAAGTTCGCCATATATAAAAAAAATACCAACACAAGCGGTATGGTATTAAAAATGTTTTACACCAACAGATGAGAAGAAATTTTAAATGAGCAGCGCCACCAACATCTAAGGATTGGTATGAGAAGCGCTTTAAAGCAACAGCCTCACAGAACGGACTTAAAAAAACGCTCCCCTAAGAGGCAAATAAAAACCCTTAGCGACCCGTAGTGTACAAAAAAACGTACATGAGGGGAGCTAAGGGTTTATTAGTTGCCCTTAGAGAGCGTTTTTAAATTTTTTCGTGGAATGTTCTGCTAATAACATCCATTTGTTGTTCACGAGTGAGCTTAATGAAGTTAACAGCATAACCTGAAACACGAATGGTCAATTGCGGATATTGTTCCGGATGTTCCATTGCGTCTTTGAGTGTTTCACGATTCAAAACGTTCACATTGATGTGTTGTCCTGAATTACCACAGTAACCATCTAACAAGCTTGTAAGGTTATCCACTTGAATTTCCTTTGTTTTACCCAAAGAACCTGGGATAATCGTAAATGTATTTGAAATACCGTCTTGAGCATGTTCAAATGGTAATTTAGCAACAGAACACAATGAAGCAACAGCACCGTTTGTATCACGCCCATGCAACGGGTTAGCACCCGGAGCAAACGGAACACCGGCCGGACGACCATCAGGTGTTGCCCCTGTTTTCTTACCATACACAACGTTTGATGTAATCGTTAAAATGGATTGTGTCGGAACGGCATTGCGATAAATCGGCAAGCGACGGATTTTATCCATGAATTGTTTAACAACTCTGCGGGCAATTGAGTCAACGCGTTCATCATTGTTACCATATTTCGGATAATCGCCTTCGATTTCAAAGTTTGTTGCCAAACCGCGTTCATCACGAATAACTTTAACTTTAGCATGTTTGACAGCTGACAAAGAGTCAACAACAATTGACAACCCGGCAATACCGCAACCTAAAGTTCTTACAACATCTTTATCATGCAAAGCAAGCATTGACTTTTCGTAAGAATATTTGTCATGCATATAATGGATGATATTCAAAGCATTGACATATGTTTCGGCAAGCCAATCCATCATCTTGTCAAATTTGCGTTCCAATTCTTCAATTTCAAGGTATTCACCCGTCATTGGAGCAAATTCCGGACCGACTTGAGCGCCGGATTTTTCGTCTTTACCGCCATTAATGGCATAAAGAAGTGTTTTAGCCAAGTTGGCACGAGCACCAAACAATTGCATTTGTTTACCGATACGCATTGGAGACACACAGCAAGCAATACCATAATCGTCACCAAAGAATCCACGCATCAAATCATCATTTTCATATTGAATGGATGAGGTGTCAATTGAAACTTTAGCACAGAATTTTTTGAAACCTTCCGGCAAGCGATTTGACCAAAGAACCGTTAAGTTTGGTTCCGGAGCCGGACCTAAGTTATAAAGTGTGTGTAAAATACGGAAAGAGTTCTTTGTGACCAAAGTTCTGCCGTCAATACCCATACCAC
>JAZNVO010000140.1:0-1833 GCA_045592885.1 Alphaproteobacteria bacterium | reverse complement strand
GATGTCAGTGAACAAATTTCAACAGCAGGGTATGAGGCTTCCGGCACAAGTAATATGAAATTTATGATGAATGGGGCTTTAACACTTGGAACGCTTGATGGGGCAAATGTTGAGATTTTATCTGAAGTCGGAAAGGATAACTTCTATTTGTTTGGTTTGACGGCAGAAGAAGTGGCTCAAAAACATTCAGCAGACAGTTATAAACCATGGGATTTGTATAATTCAAATCTCTCAATTAAGCGGGTAATGGATGCTTTAACAAACGGGATGTTTACACCGGGTGAAGATAGTAACCTGTTCATTCCGATTTTCCAAAATATTATGTTTAAAGACTATTATATGTTGTTGGCAGATTTTGAAAGTTATGCTCAAGCCCAAGAAAGAATTTTCTCTGATTATGTCAATCCGCTTAAATGGTCGAAAAAAGCCTTGTTAAATATCGCAAATTCTGGTAAATTCTCTATCGACAGAACCGTTTTGGAATATGCAAAAGATATATGGAATGTTGATTCATCGGAGAAATAAGAATGTTGGATAAAAAAGAACTGCGTTTTTTTGGACGCAGAAAAGGAAAGGCAATTAAAACTTCAAAGCAACAGCTCATTGATGAGCTGTTGCCGAAGTTGAAACCGTCTTTTGAAGAAAAGGAACTTTCCAAAGTGTCCGCTCAAAGTCTGTTTAACATTAACCCAAAAGAATGTTGGCTTGAAATTGGCTTTGGAGGCGGTGAACATGTTGCGGAACTTGCAAAAAATTATAAAGATGTTGGTTTTTTTGCCGCAGAACCGTTTATCAATGGTGTTGCTTCATTATTGGCTCATTTGAATGGTTCGCATGAAGGAAAAACCGAACATACCGGATTAGAAGAAGGTCGCTCTGATAATGTTCGAATTTGGGATGATGATGTGCGGGAGGTTTTCCCGTTTTTTGAAGACGGAACCTTTAAAAAAGTCTTTCTTCTTTATCCCGATCCTTGGCCTAAAGCAAGGCATGCGGAACGGCGTTTTACCAATCAAATCAATCAACGACACTTGTGGCGTTTGATGAGTGATGATGCTTTGTTTTATGTTGCAACGGATGTGAAGGAATATGCCGAATGGACTTTGGAACAAGTTGAAGAGTTGTCTCTTTTTGAGCAAATAAATCAAGATACTTCCGTTCCGCCGGAAGATTGGGTGCCGACAAGATATGAAAAAAAAGGAATTTTGGCCGGAAGAAAGCCGATTTATCTTGTTTTTCAAAAAAAGAAACATAAATGAAATAAAATACTGTTGACGAAATAAAAAAAATCGTTCAAAATAATAATTAGAAGGAGGTATTGCCATGAATTACAAATCAATTGACATCCCAGGGGGAAAAGAAATCTCATTTTCCGGCTCTTTTACATTTAGAGATCATGATACGTTTTTTGAAATCATTTCAATGATGAAAAATACGGATATTGAAAAGATTGTTTTCAATTTAACAGAGTGTGATTTTATTGATTCTGCCGCTCTCGGTATGTTTGTCATTGCTCATGATGAAGCATCTTCAAAATCAATTGACCTTTCAATTAAGGGCGTTGACGGAAAAGTCAAAGAAGTGATGTATGCTGCAAGATTTGACAGTTTGTATCGCTTTGAAAAATAATGATTGATTTTTTTTAAGACAAATCGATTTGTTAATGATGATTTGATATTTAAAGGTGAATAATTATGTATTATGAAACAAAAGATATTACCGGCGGAAAAGAAATTATTTTGAACGATCCGTTCACTTTTCGGGATCATCAACCATTTTTTGAAATTGTTTCGATGATTAAAAATAATAATCATAAAAAGATTGTTTTTAATA
>JAZNVO010000139.1:0-1653 GCA_045592885.1 Alphaproteobacteria bacterium | reverse complement strand
ATAATTTTAAATGCAAGAAATAATATCTGCTATGCTCTTACAGGGAAATCCATGTCCATAGGGATTGCTTGCCTTAGACATAGACTCATATGCTTCTTTACTTTCAAGAAGCAATCTGCCCAAGGGGTCATATTTTTTGTTCACGGCGGTTAAATCGGCAAAAAGCTTTTCATCAAGTGGCAACAAAACTTCCAATTCTTGCGATAAAAAGGTCAAAATATGATCCCACATTTCGGCTCGTTTATTCACATATCGATCCGGATTCATTGCTTTTCCACCGAAAAAAACACCTTTGATTTGAGAGGAAAAACCACGATCTACAAGAATGTCATATACCCCTGCCCCACTGGCCCCGATATCCATAAAAAGCTTTTTGGGATGAAAATCCAAAAGATATCCGGATGCAATGTCAGCCAATTGAACGGTGTCTTTTTTCTTGAACACTTCAAAGCGTTCAACCACACGCCCACGTCTGAAACAAAAAACGGACTCATCATCCCCGAAACGCGCGATATCAAGACCGATAACCAAGGGCGATGTGGTTTCAAATGCTTGCCTTGTTTGGGCTTTTTTGACCAAAACGGGAGAGATGAGTTTTGAGGAAATTTCCGTGACCGGTTCCCCAAGCCAGATGTGATTATAATCTTCCGGTGACGTTTTTTTTGTTTTAAGCGCCAACTCAATCATTTCTTTCGGACAAAAAGGATTGTCATAAAAATTGACTTTTTTAACAAGGGTGTTTTCATCCGGATTAGCACCAAGCGCCACCCAAATAGGATCATTTTCAAGCTCACGGTTCATACTGATCCAGATTTCGGAATCTTTTTTCCGGATTGTCGGAAGCAAGATATCAAAACTTTTTTTGCTGATGGTTTGCGCTTCTTCAATCCACGCAATATCTGCCCCTTCCAACGATTTGATTTTTTGAGGGTCTTGATCCCGAAGGCCTTTAAAAACAAAAACAGATCCCGTCACCTGATTTTCAATTTTTGTTTCAAAAACCTTATAATCCGAAAACCCGTAATGCATAATTCTGTCTTCCAACAGTTTTTTAACCGATTCTTTAATTGAACTTTGAATTTCACGCAAACAGACGATGAACAATTTTTCATTGCGGGCTTTTAAAAGAAGGCTGTCGGCAAAGGCATAACTTTTGCCCCCGCTTCTGCCTCCGTAATAAAGTTTGATTCTTTTTTTCAAGGTCAACAATTCTTTGAACACAGACGGAATTGTCACCTCAATCATGGGAACTTTTTTTTCTTTTTTTTGCATTTAGCACTCCTTTTTTTGTGTGAATTGATTTGAGTCACCCATTTCGATGAACGTCACCAATGCTTTTGGGGTCAATAAAGTGGTTAGGCTTTGTTTTTCTTCTTTCTTTTCCTGATACAGATGAAAAAGTTTGCCTTTGAGTTCTTCGGCCCTTAAGGCGGCCGTAAAATCCGGCTTTGGCGTTTGATCAAGAGCCATTTCTTGAATTTTTGAAAGCATTAAAAAGCTTGATTGTTTTGAATACTGCATAAAAAAAGATCCTTTCAATTAAATAAAAAAAGAGCTCTTAAAAAAAAGGGCTCTTTTAAAGTTGTCTGAACAGGTCAAAAAAAAGAATTTTTCTTGACGAAAGAAGAAAATTTTTGTATATTCCTTTCATAT
>JAZNVO010000138.1:0-3767 GCA_045592885.1 Alphaproteobacteria bacterium | reverse complement strand
GCCCCTTTAAATTTCAAATTCAAGAAACCGCTGTCTGCCGTTTTCGGATTTGTGAATCGTTGTTGCGGTTGAAGAGCACTTTCATATAAAGAATAAAGCGTTTCATCAGCCACAATCAAATCCGGCTTATCAGCCCCACGGGACAAAGAAAGATACATTTTGTTCATTTCAGGCAAGATGTTTTCCTCTGTTAAAGAAGCTGTTTTTGATTTGTTGCGCCAAAATTCGTTACCGGCCAAAGAACGATCAATACCGCCAACCGTGCCGGTCGAAGGCGAATCTGCCACCAACAAACGAAGACCGCCGATTTCTTTGCCGTCAGAACCCGTTCCGTCGGAATAAACAGCCTTGCTCATTTGGTTCACGATTGTTTTGCACGCATTGTCAACGCGTTTTTCAAACAAATCCAAAATTTGTTCCTTACCAGAGTTTTTGAGCATATCTTCGCCCGAAACGGCAACCGGAACAGCACATAATTTGATTTGATATTCAGCAGCTGTAAAAAGCTGTTTATCCTGATAATCAATCGTGTCATATCCGGAATACCAAAAAGCATCCCCTTCCCCATATTCCAACTCTTCCAAAATCTTTGTTCCGCCGGAAATGGGCTTGATTTTGCCTCGTTCTTTCAATCGGTTGATAAGCGCATTATTTTGGCTCATATTATCGGCCAATTGTTTGGATCTGCTTTCAAGCGTGAAGGCAAAAAGTGAATCATATTTTAAATTTTCTGCCATAAGAAAATTCCTTTCAGAATGAATGTTAAAAAAAGGACTCTTTAAAAAAAAGTCCGCTAAACCCTGCTTTTTTTTAAAGAAAAAAACAGAAAAAAAATGTAACTTGAACACTAAAAAAAAATAATTGATTGATTTTTATTTTAAATCGAGTTATGCTGGGATTTAATTCAGATTCATTTAACAGGAGCCACCCATGAAAAAATGCTTCTTATATGGTGTTCTTTCTTTATTCATCTTTTCATTTCAAGCACAGGCCGACTTTTTTCAATCCATCAAAAATCGCCAATATGATCAAGCATTAAAGGACATTCAAACCCTTTCCGACATCAATCAAAAAGATGAAGACGGGTGGACGGCACTCATGTATGCCGCCCGTTTGGGGCAACTTGAAATTGCCAAAGTTTTGATTGAGTCAAATGCAGATCTTGAAGCTCAAAATCATGCAGGGCTCACACCGTTTTTGTGGGCAACTTATGCGGGTCACATCGATATGATGAAGTTTTTGACCGAAAAAGGAGCCAATACCCAAAAAGAAACGGCTTTTCATGAAAACGCCCTTGAACTTGCAAGTGCCATGAACAACAAAGAAGTCGTTCGTTATTTATTGTCCACCATTGAAGATGAAGAGGTAAAAGCCGATATGGCTCAAGATGCCCTTTATGTGACAAAAAATGAAGAAATCATTCATCTGTTACACGAAGCCGGGGCCAAAGACACAATGGTGATATTGCCCACCGTTAACGAAGAAGATCCCTCTGTGACAGAGCACGTTATTCAAGAGGCCTCTTCTTTGCCGATAAAAAACGCAAAGACAGAGCCTCTTGCAGCTCAAGAAGAGATACAAAATCCCAAAATCCCTTCCAACAATGCCACAGAGGAAACACCCTCAAATATAAACAAAAGCGATTCATCCAATCAAGCCCCAACACCCTCCTTGCTTGAAACAAATGATAAGGCAACAGATCAAAACAAAAAATCACCATATTCGTATCATTAGTTAAAGGTTATTTCCGGTGAAAACTTGTTCTTTGTTCATGGCTTTTTCCATGGCAAGCCTTAATAAAGTCTTGTAATCCATGTGTTTTCCTTTCGTTTGAGGTATTTAAAAAAAACTCTTAAAAAAAACTTTTCAAAGCTTAAAAAAAATAAAAAACTTCGATTTTATCTCATCATACGGCTAAAACTGGCAAAAAACAACAATGTAAAAATGACAAAATTGACACAGGAATGAGCCCCATTGAGGCAAATGACAATGCGCCGAAATGTTGGTCTGAATTGAAACAAAAGATGAATGGAAAGCCTTTCATTCAAATGAGTTGAATTGCAATTGAGTTGAAAAAAACCACACGCCTTATGACAAAAAAAACGCTTTTTTGTGCTTGAACAAAATCGTTTTGTAAAAAAAAAGCACTTTATTTTGATGATTTTTTTCGCATACTCGGCGCACACCCGCAATACGTTTGGTGATATAACTGTCGCTCCTTTGCCAAAAAAGCGCGCCGATCTTCGCCCCCGTTCTTGCGCCAATTGGTGTCATCATAAAAAACGCCCTCTTCTTTTGAAATTTGCAAGGCAATGTTCGTCACTTGATCAAAATTTTTATATCGCGACACACCCAAAACAGAGGTGAACTGTGAAAAACCCAATTCTTTGGCAAATTGAGCCGCCCGACGCAACCTCAAAGCAAAGCATTTGTCACATCTTTTTCCTTTTTCCGGTTCATTTTCAAGAAAAAGCGTTGCTTCTTTCCACTTTTCGGGTTCATAATCAAGCTCAAAAAAAGGCACCCCCTCTTCAAGGCAAAGGCGTTTGTTTTCAAGGAGGCGTTTATCATATTCTTCTTTGGGTTGAATATTCGGATTATAAAAAAGAACAGCAAAATCCCGCCCCTCTTTTTTGAACCGTTCAATCACCCCGATACTGCACGGAGCGCAACATGAAAGAAGAAGAATCTTTTCCGTTTTTAATTTGTTTTCAACATTTTGCATAAAAAAAAGGTATCATATTTTTGTTAAAATTTCAAGTTTTTTATGAAAAAAGGCATAAAAAAAAACAAGGAACTGAATCACAATAAAAAATAAGAAAATTCATTTTCTTTCCCATTTTTCCCAAATAAAAGAACTTTTTTTGATAAATTTTCCTATGGTTTTTTTGATGAAAAAAGAAAAAATATATTGACAGAGTTTGAATATCGGGATAAAATAGTAAGTGATGATATCAATCAACTATGACTTTTTAAGGGAGTACATCATGATGACAAAATTCGTTTCAAATCGTTGCGTTAAGGCGTTTATCTATGTAACGCTTTTTGCAATTTCATTTATGGCAACAAATGCCCAAGCCAGCACGGTGTTTAGCGACATCGGTGGAAAAATGATCGAAGTGTTCAACAACGTTCGTTCAATCATCTTCATCGTCGGTGGCTTTGGTTTGGTCGGTCTTGGCTTTGCTGCTATTTTCGGAAAAATCAAATGGACATGGTTGGCCGCTCTTGCCGCCGGTTTGGCAATCGTTGCTTTGGCTGGTAAAGTTGTTGACTATGTGGTTGATTCGGGTGCTTCTGATTCAGATACGGTCAACCATGAATGGGCTGATGTCGGGTCCACTTGGGATGAAAGCAACTAAAAAACACCCGCTTATGAACAAAAAAAGTCTTGTCATCTGCAGTGGCAAGGCTTTTTTATTTCCCCTTATTTTTTTTTGATTCATTCGAATGAAAAAACTTTTTTTCTTGACAGAACATTTGATTTTCAAGTAGGATGAAAAAAACACTTCAAGATTGGGGGAAAAGATGAAAAAACTTGTCGATTTATATCAAACAATTTATCAAAACTGGATGAAACTACCTGAAAAAGTGCGTTTTTTAATGGTGGGCGGATATAACACAACGGTATCTTATCTCATTTACGTTGCGCTTGTTTTTGTGGGCTTGGGTGCGCAACTTTCTTTGTTGTTGAGTTTTTTCATTTCTTCAATCAACAGCTATTTTTCGCAAAAAATCTTTGTGTTTGCCACAAAAGGGAATTATTT
>JAZNVO010000137.1:0-10478 GCA_045592885.1 Alphaproteobacteria bacterium | reverse complement strand
CAAAACTTTGTTGCCCGAGGCAAGAGCAATTGCTCCACCGGAGCCCCCCTCCCCAATAATGCAACAAATAAGCGGAACTTTCAAATCTAAACAAGCTTCTGTTGAAGCTGCAATAGCTTGCCCTTGTCCTCGCTCTTCCCCTTCCATACCGGGGAAAGCACCCGCTGTGTCAACAAGAGTGATTACCGGAACATTGAATTGTTCCGCCAACTTCATCAAACGAATGGCTTTTCTGTAACCTTCCGGTTTTGCCATCCCAAAGTTATGCACAATCCGGCTTTCCGTATCATGTCCTTTTTCATGACCGATAACCATCACGGTTTGTCCCTCAAATTCGGCAAAACCACCAATAATTGCTTTATCATCAGCAAAAGATCTGTCACCGGATAAAATGCAAAAGTCTTGAAAAATTGTGTTGATATAATCAGATGTATGCGGTCTTGATTCATGACGAGCAACAGCCGATTTTTGCCAAGCTGTTAAATTGCTATAGATATTAGCAAGCGCCTTTTCTTTTTTGTTTTTTAAACGAAGGGCTTCTTCTTTTTTTTCTTCCGCCGTTCTTGTCCCATCTGATTCAATTTGAGCTAAACGAGAATCAATTTCAAGTATTGTTTGTTCAAAATCCAAATATTGCATTTTTAATCCTTTTATAATTTGATTTTTTTCATTATAGTCTGTATACTTCAAAAAGTCCAGTTATTTATCGGTTTTTCATAAAAACGAAACATTTATCAGGTATAAAATGCATTTAAAAATCATCTGTAAATCATCTCTTATTCTTTTTTTAGCGTTCATTTTTACAACAGCGCCCATTTCTACAGCAAAAGCAAAATACCCCTTTCAACCAGCTGCTTCTATGTATGGTGAACCCAAATATAAAAAAGGATTTTCATCTTTTGATTATGTGAATGTTTCTGCTCCTGACGGGGGCGAATTAAGACAAGCTGCGTTCGGGTCTTTTGATTCATTTAATCCCTTTTCAATCAACGGTGTTTCAGCTGCCGGTATTGGCCTTACTCATGATACATTAATGAAGCAAAGTGAAGATGAAGCTTTTTCACTTTATGGTTTAATTGCAGATGGATTTTATATTTTGCAAAACAAAAAAGGAGTTGCCTTTCGTTTAAATGAAAAAGCAACATTTAATGACGGCTCACCCATCACACCACAAGATGTTATTTTTTCTTTTAACATATTAAAAGAAAAAGGATCTCCAACATATAGATATTATTACCGAGATGTTGAAAAAGTTGTTATTGAAGGACAAAATATTGTTGTTTTTTATTTTCATAAAGATACCGAAAACAGAGAATTACCATTCATTTTGGGAGAACTTCCCGTTCTTTCAAAAGCTTGGTGGGAAAAGAGGGATTTTTCAAAGACATCTCTTGAAATTCCCGTTTCAAGTGGCCCCTATGTCATTGATACTTTTCAAGCCGGTCGTTATATCATTTATAAAAAAAATCCTTCTTATTGGGCATGGGATTTGAATGTGAATAAAGGATTTTATCATTTTGATAAATTTCGCTTTGATTATTATCGCGATACAACCGTTGCCGTTGAAGCATTCAAAGCTGGTGAGTTTGATATTCGGCTTGAAAATGAAGCAAAAAAATGGGTGAATTTCAAAAATGAAAAAAATGTTCAAAACGGTCGCATTATCATGAAGAGTTTTTCTCACCAATTACCCAGTGGTATGCAAGGATTTGTTTTCAATTTAAGAAAACCGATTTTTCAAGATAAACGTGTTCGAAAAGCTCTTTCTTTAGCGTTTGATTTTGATTGGATGAACAACAATCTTTTTCATGGCTTATATACAAGAACAACAAGTTTTTTTGATAACTCAATTTTAAAAGCCCCCTCATTACCCGATAAAGAAGAGTTGAAACTTTTGGAACCTTATCAAAATATTTTGGATAAATCCATTTTTTTGCCCCTTTATCAACCGGAAGAAAAAAACACACGAAGACGACTTTATCAAGCAATGAATTTATTAAAAGAAGCCGGGTGGCAAGTTGACGATAAAGGTATTTTAAACAAAAAAGGGGAGCCGTTTGAATTTGAAATTTTGATTGATACAGCTTCAAGCGGTGCTTGGGAAAGAATCATTCTTCCATTTGTCGGCAAACTCAAACGTCTTGGAATCACGGCACACATTAGAACAGTTGATTTATTACAATATAAAAACCGCCTTGATTCGTTTGAATATGACATGATTGTTTCTGTTTGGGGTCAATCCCTTTCTCCCGGAAATGAACAACGATATTTTTTCAGTTCTGCTGCTGCCGAATCACAAGGATCAATGAATTATAGTGGCATCAAAAATCCGGTTGTGGATGCCGTTATTGAGAAAATCATTTCAGCAGATTCGGATAAGGAACTTCAAACAGCCGTCCATGCTTTGGACAGATTATTGCTCAATGAAATTATCGTCATTCCGCACTGGTTCACCCCAACAAACAGATTTATGTTCCAAAATGATATTGCCATGCCGGAAAATATTCCATTAAAAGGAACTAATATTTTAACCTGGTGGAAAATATAAAAAACGATAAGTTTTTAACTTTTAACACTCTTTTTGCTTGCTATATCAAAAAAAAGGCTTTATTCTGAACAAAGAACAAAAAGAAAGGGGTTCCCCATGAAACTATTAAAATCAGCTTTGTTTTTGGCCTGTTTTTCAATGAGTGCCACCGTTTTTGCTCAAAATGCCTTTTGGGCATTCGATTCCAATAATGATGAATTGAGCATTCCGCTTCAATGCGACGGGCAGTTTGATGAAACTCGAGGAGGGGTGTTTTTGCCAACACCGGAAGAACTTTTTGACTATGGGGAAACCTTTTTGCTTGAACGCGGTAAAGACAAAAAAAATGCAGCCTATTGTTTGCTTTCAGCAGCTCTTCAAGGGCATGTTGAAGCTCAATATCGGTTAGCTCAATTATATAACAAGGGCATCATCTTTCCTCAAAACGATTTAGCCGCATATAAATGGTCATTTTTGGCATCCTTACACGGACACAAAAAGGCCGAACAAATGGCTCTCACATTGGAACAACTTTTATCAACCGAAGACATTGATTTGGCCACAAATTCCATTAAAGATATGTTACCCGGAATTACATCAATCAAAAATGAAGGATTGGCAAAAATCAACGATAATTTGAATTCCAAGAAAGAGGAGCTTGCCAAAATCAACAAAGAAATTGATGATATTTTGGGAATTAAATTTGTGCCACCTTCAGGCGGACAAAAAGCCTCCGTTACAAGAACACCCTTGACTCACTTTTCAGAAGCAGACAGGATGTAACTCATGCGGTTTTTGACCTTTTTATTTTTATTAATTTTTTCCTTTATCACATCTTCTTTACGTGCCGAAGATTTTTTGGCCGGAACAAGCGATATTCCCCTTATGAATGGATTAAAAATAAACACATCCGAACAAATGGACTTTGACACCCCAACAGGGCAACTTTTAATTATAGAAGGCCGATCGATCAAAAGAACAGGTGACGAAATTTTGAAATTTTATCAAACAACCTTACCACAAATGGGATGGGAGGAAAAAACAACGGGTGTTTTTGTTCGTCAAAATGATTCTTTGACCCTTTTAATTTTGCAAAATAAGAATCCGGCAAAAATTCGTTTTGATATCTCTTTAACAAGCGACAAATAAGAAGCTTTTGTTTTTCTTGACAAAACTTGAAAAATAGGTTGACTTTTCATTTTATTTAGTGTATAAAGAAGGCCTTAAGTTTAAAATTTTTCAATTGAGGAATAAAAATATGGCCAATATTAAATCGGCAAAAACACGTGTAAGACGCAACACCAAAAAAGAAAGAGTGAATGCTGATCGTTTAAATGCAGTCAGAACTGCTACAAAAAAAGTTCGCGCTGCTATCACAGCCGGTGACAAAGAAGCTGCTCAAGCAGCATTCAAAGTTGCTGAATCAGCTTGGGCTCGCGCCGGTGTTCGTAACACAGTTCACAAAAGAACAGCTTCTCGCAAAATCTCAAGATTAGCTGCTGCTGTTAAAGGAATGTAATTTTATATCGTGTAGCCAAAAAAAAATAAAGCACTTTAAGAGTGCTTTTTTTTATGAAAGGGAATCTATGTCAAAAATAATTTTATGGGATTGGGATAACACATTGGCGGATACATTCGGTGCAATTTTAGCAGCCCAAAATGTGATGAGACAAGCATATAATCTTTCGCCTTGGACAAAAGAAGAAGCAAAAATTGCCATGAATACAAGCGGAAGAAACTTAATCAAAAATCTTGTCGGCGAAGAAAATGCCTTGCAAGCCCGTCAAATATTTTTAAAAGCTTATGGTGAAAGTGCTTCTGAAATCGTTTTAAAAGAGGGGGCAAAAGAAATTGTTCATTTCACCCAAAATCAAAACTATATTAATATTTTGGCAAGCAACAAAGCCGGACCGATTTTAAGAAATGAAGTTGAAACACTCGGATTAACAAAATGTTTTGATAAAATTGTCGGCGCTGAAGATTTTGAACATGATAAACCCTCCAAAGAGTTCACTGACTCTGCCATTAATGGATATACTATTGATGAACTTTATTCCGTTGGTGATGGCAAAGCAGATATCAAGATGGCTCACAATTATCCAAATGGTAAAGGCGTTTTGGTATGGACAGATCCAAACACACCGGAATTTAATGAAATTAAGCCGGATATTGTTTGCTCCTCATTGGTGGATTTAAAAGCAATTTTAACAAAACAAAAACAACGGTCTTAAAAATTATCCTCAAGGCAATTACCGTCAGAGAAAAGTTCGCTGACGGTTTTATTTTAAAAACTTAAACCAAACAATCCTTAAATAAACCCCAATTTAGATTGCTAAAAATTACAAAAACTCTTCTATTTTTTCTCTATCTTCTATTATCAGAAACAGAACTCATCATTAAACCCATTTTTTGTAATTGAATACCAAATTGTTTGCTCATTTTTTTTGCAATATCTTGTTCTTGCTGGTTGGAATTTTCACCAAATGCTGTTTGATTTAAAAATTTGGCAATGGCATTTAACATTTTAGCTTTATTCTGAGATGTTATTTGCGGAGAAAAACAAAAATGTGTTTCATTCTCATCCCGATTTACGGTCCTTGAAGACCAATAAACACCCGACTCTTTTTGAGCGTTTTTTATCATATTATTTAAAATATCGGCAGCTATTTTTTCTTCTTCTTTTGAAACACTAAAATTAAAATGCAAAGTTTGTGGCGAAATATTTCTATAATCAACTTGATGAGTCATAGATCGATTTTCAAAATTATCGGTAATTTGACGAGCGTCTGACTGAAACGCCGGGATATCTTTTAAACGCGTCCGCTGAATAAATTCTTCAAAAGAATCAAATTCAAGAGGTGTTTCAAGGCGCAAAGTTAAATTTTTTGCTCCATACATAAAACGCGCCTGTTGATTTAATTCCTGAAACGAAAAATCTTGAGTATAATTAGCTTGTTGATTCATAAAATTATAAATTTTATCATCTGAAACATCTTCTATAACTTTATCTTTTTCATCAAATGTCACAGGATAAAAATGACCACCAAAAAATTTAAACTGATTTTCATGTAATGCCTGTCCGGCCCATTCTTCAAAAATTACACGTTTTTCGGATTCAACTCTTTCAGGGTCAAGAGATAAATTAATTAAGTTATCGCCTAAAGAATTTAAAACCATTAAGGCTTGTTTGATATTGTCAATTTGTGAAAGCTGATGTGAAATAAAAGTTGAGCGCACTTCAGCATTTCCTTTAAAGGGCCCGGGCAAACAATGCTCAATTAAGTGATTTGCTGCCGATTGGAATTGTCCCCTTTCCCCTTCAATGAAATCATTGGAAGCATAAAGTATACCACTCCATTTATCAGAATTTGGAATAACTTCTATTTTCATTCCATTTTCTAATTCAATTAAAAACATATCTTCCGATTTTATTTTATCACTCATAATCCGCACCCTACCTTTATTTATTATATCATCAAATCAATTTTTGACAATATATTATATTCTTTTAAAGAATACATTCATAAATCCAATTAAAAAAAATGTCCTTTTTTTTCAAACTCTTTTTTATTGACATTTATCCTCATTTTTTTCAAAATAATATGAGGAGAAAAATATGCATACACATGAACATCACTTAACAAAAAAAAATGAAAAGAAAACATTAACAGTTATTATAATCACGTTATCGGCTATGTTTTTTGAGATTACTTACGGATATCTCACCAATTCAATGGGATTGCTGGCGGATGGATATCACATGATGACGCATGTTTTAGCCCTTTCTCTCACTTATATTGCTTATTTATTAATCCGAAAATTTTTAAATTCTCCTCTTTTCCCAAACGGAACTGAAAAAATCGGCACCTTAACAGCTTATACAAGCTCCTTATTTTTAGGATTAACAGGCCTGTGGATTATTTTTGAATCGATCACAAGGTTTATCCATCCGCTTAAAATTGAATTCAATGAAGCCATTTTAGTTGCCGTTATCGGATTAATTGTCAATATTATATGCATTTTCATTATGCATGATAAACATAATTCGCATAAAAAAGATCATAATTTTATGGCCGCTTATTATCATATTTTAGCGGATGTTTTAACATCTGTTTTGGCAATTATTGCCTTAATTATCGGAAAATCTTGTAACTTTACACAACTTGATTCTTTGATTGGTATTTTAGGTGGAATCCTCATCTTAAAATGGGCATATACTTTAATTTGTTCCACGACAAAAATTTTAGTTGATATGAAAGAAAATTAATCCATTTATCTTTATATATTCAAACAAAAATATTATACCATATTTTGCCTTGTTTATCTTCCAACAAAAAAAACCGGCCAAATAGCCGGTATTTTTTATTGGAGCGGGTGAAGGGATTCGAACCCTCGACATCAACCTTGGCAAGGTTGCGCTCTACCCCTGAGCTACGCCCGCAAATTCGATAGATGTATTTATCGCATATTTTTTTTAAAAAAGCAAGAGTTATTTATAAAAATATTAAAAAAAATGATAATTTCTTGATTATCTTAACGTTTTTAAAGCTTATTATCGTTGTTTTTCAATCATTTTTCTGCTTTTTTGCAAGTATAATACACCTGTTCCCCGATTCGAACATCGCTTGGCTCCCGAATTCAACAGTCTTTGTTGATGTTTTGAATAGACAAGCGCTAATTTATATCCGTGATGAAACCCTTCTAATATAGCGGCATTCATTTTTGTTTCCGCTTTAAATTTTTTAACTTCAAGTAATTTTTTATGTGACAAAAAATTATATATTTTCAATAAATCACTCACACTTTTATATTCATCCTTGTGCATAAAAGCCTTATTTTTTTTTGCCCAACCGGATGCCAGACAAAATCCTATTAAAGACGCTTGTTCAAAAGCCCCTTTCAAACTTTTTGTATTTTTATTTGTCACTGTTGTTGTCAATACATATAAATTTGACCATCCACTTCGCTCCGAAAAATCAAAACGCTCCGGCATTTCATTCATTTTAACAAGAACTTCAAAGGCAATCATTGGTCCCGGAAAAAGATTCATTGAACTCATCAACCCTTTCAAAAAAACAAAATTTAGAGATGAACTTTATAATTTTTTTTGTTCGAATGCAACAAAAAAATCTCGTTTTCTTTAATTTTTTTAATCAGTTATAAAAAAATTTAAATCACGCATAAAAATTGTTGTTTTTTTTGTTAAAATTGGATACAATAGATTAGAACATAAATAGAACATAAGGAGGATTTTATGGAAAAAGATAAAGCTCTTGAGGCAGCGCTCAGCCAAATTGAACGGGCATTTGGAAAAGGATCCATTATGCGTTTGGGTCAAAAAGGAAATGCGGTTGAAATTCCTGCAATTTCAACAGGTTCACTGGGGTTGGACTTGGCGTTAGGAATCGGTGGATTGCCAAAAGGACGCATTATTGAAGTATATGGACCGGAAAGTTCCGGTAAAACAACATTGGCTCTTCATGTTGTGGCTGAAGCTCAAAAGGCTGGAGGCACTTGTGCTTATATTGATGCAGAACACGCTATGGATCCGATTTATGCTTCGAAACTTGGTGTTGATATCAATCAATTGTTGATTTCTCAACCGGACACCGGAGAACAAGCTCTTGAAATTGCTGACACTTTAGTTCGTTCCGGAACGATCGATGTTTTGGTTGTCGATTCGGTTGCAGCTCTTGTTCCAAAAGCTGAACTTGAAGGTGAAATGGGCGATTCGCACATGGGTCTTCAAGCTCGTTTGATGAGTCAAGCTCTCCGAAAAATCACCGCCTCTGTTTCAAGAGCAAACACTCTTGTGATTTTCATTAACCAAATTCGTATGAAAATCGGTGTTATGTTCGGTAATCCGGAAACAACAACCGGTGGGAATGCGCTTAAATTTTATGCTTCCGTTCGCTTGGATATTCGTCGAATCGGTGCTGTAAAAGATAAAGAAAATACCGTTGGGAACCAAACACGGGTCAAAATTGTGAAAAACAAAGTTGCCCCACCATTCAAAACTGTTGATTTTGATATTCTTTATGGAGAAGGCATTTCAAAAACAGGTGAGTTACTTGATTTAGGAGTTAAGGCCGGTATCATTGAAAAAGCCGGATCTTGGTTCTCTTGCAAAGGAGAAAGAATCGGACAAGGAAGAGAAGCTGCCCGCACTTATTTAAAAGCCCATCCGGAAATTGCTGATGAAATTGAAAAAACAATTCGTTCCAATGCAACTGATTTGTCCCGACAGATGATGGTCGCCGATGGTGATGATGGCAGTGTCGAATAAATTTTTATCAAACAAAATAACCGCCGTTTTCTCCCGCGGCGGTTTCTTTTTTTAAGAGTTATTGATGAAAAACGATATCATTTCTTCTTTCGTTTATCCGGTTGCAGCTTATTCAGACGATGATTTTTTATATATTGCAACAGGTTTTTTATATCGTAAAAAAACAAAGTTTTATTTTATCACCTCACTTTCTTCTATTTTGGGGAGGCAAGTTCCAAACGGTGAATTCAAATTAAAAAACAAAAAAATTCCAAATGTTTTAAAAACAAGTTTTTCTATTTTTGAAGATGATTTAATCAAAATTAAAAAACGTGTCTTTCCAATCACAATACCTGTTTATAATGAAAATTTTGAACCGAATTTCTTCATTCATCCGACTTATAAAAAAGAAATTGATATCGCAGTTTTTCCAATTGAAACAAAAGGCATTGATTTTGTTTCACTAAATGATTTTGACACCGTTAAAAAAGAAAAAAAAGAGGATATTATTGTTGTTGGATATCCGCTTGTTCCAAATGATAAAGATGACAAAAATTCACCTGTTTTTATCAAAAGCAAAATTACGCATAATGGAACAAATATTTTTGTCATTGACGAAATCAACCGAATCGGACTGTTCGGCGCCCCTATTTTTTTAGAAGCACAACCGACAGACAATACCTTTTGTTTTGTGGGACTTTATTCCGGCATTGAACCAAATGCAAAACAGTTTAAAAAACCCGTGTTTGGATGGAAGAAATCTTTCATTGAAACAATTATTGCCACCGAATTTAAAGAAACAGGTATGGATTAATTTTTCAATTTAAAGAGTAATCCGCCCGTTATTGGAGAAACTTCTTTTAAAATGGCTTTCACTTTATCTCCAACTTTATATGTTTTTCCGGTACTTCTTCCAACAAGCGTTTGTGCTTTTTCATCATAATCATAAAAATCACCTTTCAAATATCTCATTGGAACAAAACCATCTGTTCCATATTGTTCAACACGAACAAAAACACCGAAATTTGTAATCGATGATATACGAACATTAAAAGACTTTTGCTCCTTATTTTTCAAAAATGAAGCAATATAACGGTCAAGGGCATCTTGCTCCGCAGAGGCAGCCTGCCGTTCCGTTTGAGAAATATGAATAGCCGTCTTTTCAAAGTTATCCACAGCCTCTTTGGATAACCCACCATCCCCAAGTTTTAAAGCATCTACTAAAGCTCTGTGAACCATTAAATCGGCATATCTTCGAATCGGTGATGTAAAATGAGCATATCGCAATAATGCAAGACCAAAATGCCCGATATTTTCAGGACTGTATTTTGCTTGTGATTGACTGCGCAACACAAATTCATTCACCGCAAAACTAATATCTTTTGTTCTTGTTTTTGTCAGGATATTATTGAAATCCTTCGGCTCTGCCGATTCATTTAAGGGTTTGTTTATCAAATGTAATGATTTTAAAAAATTGTTCAAAACTTCAATTTTTTCATCAGACGGTCTGTCATGAACACGATACATCACCGGTCCTGATTTTTCTTCCAACGTTTCGGCAGCAGAAACATTTGCCAAAATCATCAATTCTTCAATAAGTTGCATACTTGAAAGCATTTGTCTGGGATGAATGGAAAGAATGTTTCCTTTTTCATCTAATTGAACTTGTTGTTCAGGAACATCAAT
>JAZNVO010000136.1:0-3534 GCA_045592885.1 Alphaproteobacteria bacterium | reverse complement strand
AAAACTCTTAAAATTTTTGTTCTTAATTTTGATTTTTTTACTGTTTTTTCAATGCGTTTTAAATCGGAAAAGATATCCGGTGAAAAATTCTTTTTGTTTAAATACATCAGAACACAAACGGGTAAAGAGTTCACTTTTTTTAAGATTGTTTCTTGCCTTTTTCCCATTTTTTTCAATAAAACAGAAGATATAAATAAATAAAAAGACAAGCAAATAAAGGCGCCAAAAGAAAGCAAAACAGAAAGATTTTTTTCAACAAAACTATCGCTAAAGCTTATTGGCAGATTTTTCCCGTCAAACACTTCTAAAATCCGAATGTCGGCAAAAGCGGGAAGAGGTCTTGTTGTTATATATAATGTATTTCCTTTAATATCTTTTGTGACTTTGACATTATCATTGATGAGAATATTATTATTTCCAAAAAGCATATCGTTTTGATAATGTATAAAGCTGGCAGGATATAAAACAATTGCTCGAAACCGATGAATGGGGAAGGGCCATTTATCTCCGGTGGCACTGATAAAAAGTCTGTTTAAAGAATTTGAGTTTTGAATGGCATTTTCTAAAATATATTTAAAATTGATTAAATGAACACCGACCGGAAATTCTTTTGTGCTTTGGATTTGAAATGAATTTTTTGTTTGCTCAATGTTGTAATTTAAACTTTTCCCATTTATTTCGAAAGCCAGTACATTTAATTTCATAGCTTCTGTGTTTTCAATATCGTTGAAAGAAAGCGGAATGATTCTCTCAATTTTTCTGGGAGTGGTTGTGACAAATTGAATGTTTTCATCAATTAACACATTTTTATTATCAATAATTTGAATTTTTGTATAAAAGTCAGTTGTATGATCTATATTGCCGGCAGTTTGGCTAACCCCGAATGGTGTTTTAATGTTGTAAATCAGATTGAGTGGTAATTCTTTTTCTGATAATTCTTTTTGAGTTGCAGCAGAGAGTCTCGGTCCTGATTTTTGTTTGAATTTCCCTTCCATTTTAACAATCGGAGTACCTTGATATACTTCGCTTACGGTTGGTTTAAAATGATCTGGATTTTTAGGATTCAAGATTTTCTCGAGTTGATATTCTTGAGCATTGAGAATGGTATTAAATATGAAAAAAATCAAAAAGAAAATGATTTTCATTTGATCTCCTTTTTTTCTTTTGAAGTGCAAATATCAAATAAGGCACAAGAGTGACATTTCGGATTTTTTGCCGTGCAGGTATATCGTCCGTGTAAAACAAGAGATAAGGCAACATCTACTTGATATTTTTCCGGAATGATTTTTTGAAGTTTTTCCTGCACTTGGGCTGGTGTTTTCCCTTTACAGATATTTAATCGGTGACAAAGTCGATAAACGTGTGTATCCACGCCAATGAATGGGGCTTGGTAAGCGACGTTTAAAAATACACTGGCTGTTTTTTTGCCGACACCACTTAAGGTCGTTAATGTTTCAAAATCGTTTGGGACAATACCGTTGTGTTCTTCAATCAGTTGTTTTGAAAGATTGAAGATTGATTTGGCTTTATTGTTAAAGTAATTAATTGATCGGATATATTGTTTTATTTTTTCTTCGCCAAGTGAAAGCATTTCCTGTGGGTTGGAGGCAATGTCAAAAAGTTTTTCCGTTACCTTATTGACGCCTTTATCAGTGCTTTGAGCGGATAAAACAATGGCAACGAGTAATGTAAAATGATTTTTATAGTTAAGTTCACATTTCGGATTGGGATAAATCTCGAAAAGGCGGTCTAAAAAAATTTCCAATTCTCTTTTTTTTAATAATGCCATTTTTTTAATGATTCCTTGTTAATATAAAATCGGTTAATTGTTTTAATAACTCACTCTTTTTAAGTATAGTATCATCAATTAAAGCCGTTGTTTCTGAATATATTTTTTGAGCCATCAAGCGTGCTTTTTTCACTCCATAAAGGGTTACAAAGTTTGATTTATTCGATTTTTTATCCTTTTGAAGGGTTTTTCCAACGATTTTTTCGTCTCCTTCGGCATCTAAAAGATCATCCGTGATTTGAAATAGAATGCCGATGTTTTTGGCAAATGCTTCAATCGTTTTGATAAGTAAAGCATCTGCTTTACTGGCAATTGCCGGGGCTAAACAAGAAAATCTTAACAAGGCTCCAGTTTTTAATTCTTGCATCAAAAAAATTTCTTCCTCTGTCAACTGTTTTGTTTCCCCATTGATATCAATGAGTTGTCCGCCGATCATCCCGTTGATGCCGGCACTTTGTGCTAAAAGTGAAACAAGTTCACCTCTGATAGAGGCCTCTGGATGCGTCTTTGGATTTGAAAGAACTTCAAATGCTTTTGTTAATAATGCATCACCGGTTAAAATAGCTGTTGCTTCGGAAAAACGGATATGGCAGGTTTGTTTCCCCCGACGTAAAGAGTCATTATCCATTGCCGGTAAATCATCGTGAATGAGGGAATAGGTATGAACCATTTCAACAGCCAAAGCAATTTGTTCGGCAGATTCAGAAGCCAGGTTCAATAATTCTCCGAAGGTGAAGACTAAAAAAGGTCTTAAGGCCTTTCCACCGCCGATAAAAGAATATTTTGCAGCTTCATCTATTTCATTATTTTGAAGTTTATGTGATTGAATGGAACGCAAAAAAGCTTCATCGGTTTTGATTCTGGCTTCTTTTAATTTATCCGTTAATGTTTTCATCAAAATCTTCCATTTTTACGGGGTTGGAATTGTTGTCGATAACCAACAAATCAATTTTAGATTTTGCATTTTTGAGTTTTTCTTCACATAAATTTTTGAGTTGAACACCTTTTTCATAGGCCTTTACGGCATCATCAAGTTTCACTTTTCCTGTTTCGAGTTGACGAACAACGGTTTCAAGCTCCAGTAATGCTTCTTCAAACGAAAGGTTTTTTAAATCTTCAGACATACTTCGCTCCCGTTATTTTTTATGTTTGCAACAGCAGTGGGTGTCATTACAAGAACAGGTTTCTTCTTTTTTCTTACATCCGTTTCTTTTCTTTTGGGGTGTATGTGTCGTTTCTTTGATAAAGAGTTCCTGTTCGGCAATGGAATCAACCAAATCCCATACAATTTCTCTTGTTGAAAAAAGTTGTTGTAAAACGGCAATGTCTGTTTCGTTTTCTTCTGCTTTTTGAATTAATTCTAAAATTTCTTCTTGAAGCTTGAATGACTTATCGGAGACAAGTTTCATTTCTTCCCATAAAATTTTTGGATTATGAGCTTGTTCGTTTAAATGATTTAATGCTTCGATTTTTTTGATGATTTCGTTCATTTTTTCTTACTCCTTTTTTAGTTAAAAACAGTTTATAGGAACTTCGATTTAAATACAAGACTTTTCTTCGAAAAGAAAAAAATATTGACAGGGAAGGGGCTCTATATTACTATTTGATAAAAAGATTTGAACATTTTTGGGGGACTTTTCGTTAAAGTTCATATAAGGAGTTTTTATATGAAAAAATATTTATTATTGACAAGTTGCTTGTTTTTCTTTTCTTTAGAAGCGTTGGCTTTGGATCCTTTTTCGGTT
>JAZNVO010000135.1:0-3771 GCA_045592885.1 Alphaproteobacteria bacterium | reverse complement strand
AAAAAAGCCGAACCGGTCACACCTCAATTCTTCACGCCTCGTCAAACACCGCTCACTGAAGAAGAAAAACGGGCCGGTCAAGAAGCTCATCGCATTCGTCTTGCCAATGTAACAAGCAGCTTTGAAGCGCCGATTAATCCGACCACCCAGATGCCGGACAAACGCACCCCATCGACTGATGAACAAACACGTGGGGCTGATGTTCCTTTATTAATGCCGTCAACCAGATTTTATTGGTGCAAAGGAGACAGGCGTGCCGGCCTCACCGTCGGATACGGCACTTTTTTTGAAAAACGCCGTCGTTTATCTCAAAATGATCAACGGTTGTTGCCCTCTCTTCAAATTTTGAACAAACGGACACGCGCTTCAATCACCGGTAACCAACCCAAAGCTGATGTGATTCATGAACTTTTCCCCTATGTTCGTCGAGATGAAAAATTAAAAGGTCAACCTTATACTGTTTCCGTTCAATCGGCCGACAAAATGTTGCGCCAACGGTTTGATGAGAAAACAACGGATTTAGACCGTTTGCTCAGCAATAAGGGAAAACGCAAAGTAAAAGACAGAACCGCTCTTGTTGATTGGGTGGCGTCTGATATGTATTATCAAGGAGCCCTTTCAACCAAAACGGGCATTCCGGATTTTGCCGACAATAATATCAATAAGAAAAAACTCAAAAAACCAAATCCCGAAAACTTGCGCTTAACGGCACGACGCACTTGTGCGGATTTACAAGATATCATCGCTTCAAATCCGTTCAAACCCGATATGAGTGAAGCCGAACGACAAACTCACGCCCGAAATCTTGCCGAATATTGCACGGCTTATACCGCGCATCAAATGACCAGAGCCAATCCAGAATATTATTACACCCGAAACCATGTGCAAGCACATATTCAAGATTTGAGTTCTTTGGCCGTTATGGATATTGCAAGAAATTATTATGGCAGAGAGTTGAGCCAAGAAGAAATCCGCCAATGTAAAACAAATGCCGATAGCATTGCCACGCGCATTTTTTCAGCCCGCAACCCCGAAGTTTATGCCACCCGTCTCTCGGTTGCAAGAGAAAAAAAGGTGTTGAACCCCTTGGGACACTTCCGCCCGTCAACCGCTGTTTTAGAAAAAGCCCGTCAAGAAGGTCTTCTTCCTGAAGGAACACAACCGTCTCAACAACCGGCTCAAGAACAATCAGCACCGTCAAAAGGGTCCAATCTCAGTGACAGATTGCGCGCACAAGCAAGCCTTGTTCCGGATCAAGAACGCTCCCTTCCCATCCCCCAAAATCAACAAGAATTATCTTAAAAAAGCACTTGCAATTTTATTAAAAGCAAGCTAGTCTTAAAAAAAAAGATTTTATTGGAGGCTAAAAAAATGAAACAACCGACGGTGAGCGTAATTGTTCCGATTTATAATGTTGAAACTTATTTAAAAGGCTGTTTGGATAGCTTATTGAATCAAACGGAACAAGATTTTGAGGTGATTTTGGTTGATGACGGCTCAACGGATCAAAGTGGCTTGATTGCGGATGCTTATGCCCAAAAAGATGCCCGATTTAAAGTCATTCACCAAGAAAACAAAGGTCTTTCCGGTGCCAGAAACAGTGGCTTTAAGCTTGCTCAAGGCACTTTTGTTGCCTTTTTGGATTCGGATGATTATTGGCACCCCGATTTTTTGAAAGTGATGCTCTGTGCCACCAAAAGAGAAAAAACGGATTTGGTTGTTTGCAAGTTGAAACATACGGATAGATTTTATTATCCGATACAAGAAACAATCGATCCGGCAACGGTGAAAATCAAACGGTTTTATAAACCGCTGGATGCTTTTTTGGCACACAAAGAGTTGCCGACAAATGTTTGCGTCAAACTGCACCGAAGAGAAGCCATCCAAGATCTTCAATTTAAAGAAGGCATTTATTTTGAAGATGTGTTATTCACAACAATTGAAATGACAAAGATCAGAAACATCGCTTATGTGGATGCTCCGCTTTATTATTATTTTGCCAATCCGCAGTCCATCATGCGATCGGCGTTCACGGAACAAAAAGTTGATTCATATGTGACAGTGATGTTTGAATTATATCAATATTTCAAAACAAATATGCCGGAGTATTTAAAGAAGATCCGCAAAGAAATCATCAACAAACGTGTCAAAATGTGCATGAATCAAGCCATCAGAAAAGGGCGCACAACCTATCGTTCTCAAATGCTTTTTGTGAAAATGGCCGAAGAGTTCAAAGTTTTGTTCCGCGAAGGGATTATTTCGTTTGACGGGCTTAAAATTCATCAAAAAATGGCTTTGGCCCTTTTGATTCATAACAATCCGCAAGGCGCGTGGATGATTATGAAAGTTTTATAACTTTTCCCCCACCTCTTTTTGTTCATAACAAGACTTGATTAAAAAAAAGGGAGCGAACAAAAATGGCAAATTCGGTTGATATATCACTCATTGTGCCCATGTATAATGAAGAAGAGGTGATTGACACCTTTTTTTCCCGCATTCATGAAACAATCAGCCAATTAAAGCACTATACATATGAAATTATTTGCATCAATGATGGGTCAAAAGATAACACATTGGAAATTTTGAAAAAATATGCCTCCAAAGATAAGCGGATAAAAATCATCAGTTTTTCAAGAAATTTTCAAAAAGAACAAGCCCTTTATGCCGGCCTTGAACATTCAAAAGGAAAAGTCGCCATTCCCATGGATGTTGATTTGCAAGACCCACCCGAACTGATTATCAAATTCATTGAAAAATGGGAAGAAGGATATGATGTTGTTTATGGGGTTCGAACAGACAGAAGCAATGATACGTTTATGAAAAAACTGTCAGCCTTGACTTTTTATAAAGTTTATAATTTTATCGCCGAAAATCCCGTTCCTTATAATACGGGAGACTTTCGTTTGATGAGTCGAAAAGTGATTGAAGCGGTCAAAACAATCAAGGAAAAAAAACTATTTATGAAAGGGATCTTCAATTGGGTCGGGTTCAAATCCATTGGTGTTCCGTATAAACGGCCGGAACGGGTATCCGGCAAAACAAAATGGAATTATTGGCGTTTATGGAATTTTGCGTTGGATGGCATCACCTCTTCAACAACATTTCCGTTAAGAGTGTGGACATATGTGGGCTCAATTATTTCCGGTTTGGCGTTTTTATATTTGATGTTCATTGTTCTTCGAACGCTGATTCAAGGGATTGACGTGCCGGGATATGCTTCTTTATTGGCATGTGTTTTATTTTTTGGAGGCATTCAACTCTTGGTTTTGGGCATTTTTGGGGAATATATCGGCCGAATTTTATCGGAAGTGAAAAACCGCCCGCTTTATATCATTGATGAAAAAATTAATATGGATGAATAAAAAAAGGCCGTTTTAAAGTATAAACTTTTTGAACACATAAAAAAAAATTATATTGCCCTTCTTTTATATGCTTTTTTAATCGTTTTCGCCGGATTGATACAAACACAAAAAAGCAATTATCATCTTGATGAAATATTAACGTTGAATTTATCAAACGGCGTTTTTCCAAATTATTTTAAGCCATTAAAGGTATATCAACCGACTCCCACCACCTTTCCCCAAAATCTCTCTTCCCCTTTTACACTTACGCCCTCTTAAGAGTTTTCTCTCTTCCTTCGCGTTTAAACCCATTTTTAACCCCAATTTTTAAACATTTTTATTCATATTTACATTTATATCTATACTTACACTTATATTTTATCGCGTTTAAGTAAAACTTTAAGAATGTGTTATAACTATTTGATATTAT
>JAZNVO010000134.1:0-6515 GCA_045592885.1 Alphaproteobacteria bacterium | reverse complement strand
CAACAAGAGTAAGGGTTAAATGAAAGTGGGTAAAAGTATGAGAAACGGTTTGACCTGTTTCGTTCCAGTTGCTTTTGAAAAGAAGAGTTTTTTCTTTTGTCCAGGGAAATTCATAAAGCCCGTTTAAAAGACCTTTTTCTTCTCGTTTTTGAATAAAGAATTCTTTGTTTTTGTTTTGAATTAAATGAACGTATCCGTCAAAACGTTTTTTTTCCGGTTTTTGAATAACAGGGATTTTATCTTGAATACATTTTTCCTTGGCAATGCAATACTTTTGCCACGGACATAAAAGGCATTTAGCAGATTGAGGAGTACATATGGTGGCTCCCAAATCCATGATTGCTGACGCATAATCAGCCGGATGCTTACTGTCGGTCAATTCTTCGGCGAGTTGAAAAATTTTTTCTTTATCCACTGCTGTTTCAATGCCGTAAAGTCTTGATAAAACACGAATAACATTGCCGTCCACGACGGTTTCTTTTTGATTAAAAGCAAAGGCTAAAATACTTGAAGCACTATAAGGTCCGATACCGGGTAGTTTTAAAAGCTCTTTTCTTTCGCGTGGAAATTGACCGTTATAAGTGTTTAAAAGAACTTTGGCACATTCATGGATTTTTCTGGCTCTGGTGTAATAACCGAGACCTTGCCAATATAAAAGCACTTCCTGTTCATCGGCAAGAGCAAGCTCTTTTAAAGTGGGAAAACGTTTTATCCATTTTTGAAAATAACCCTCAACGGTTTTCACCGTTGTTTGTTGAAGCATAATTTCGCTGATCCAAACTTGATAGCTATCAAAATGCGCTCCGCCAATAGTCCGCCAGGGAAGTTTTCTTGCATTTTGATAATACCACTCAAGAAGAGCTGTTGAAAGTTCTTTTTTATTCTTCATCAGCGGGGAGTGTATCTTCTTTTTCCTCATTCGTCAATGAAAGAATCTTATCTTGAATATTTTTCATCAAATTGTTTTTTGTTTCATCATCGATTGACTCTGGTGTCGGTTTAAAAAGAGGACTGGGTGTCGGAATTTCAGAATTTTTGAAGAATGTGTTTGCTTCTTCATATTTCTCATTTTCCTCTTCAATCATTTCGGTTGATTCTTCTAGATCCCCCTCATTCATCTCTGTTGTTTCTGAGTCAACGTCCATGTCATCAGAAGAAAAATCATCTTCCATTGAATCGATTAAGGATTTTTCTTTTGCCCATAAATCGGCTTCTTCTTCCGATTCGGATTCAGTAAATGTCTCTTCCTCCTGTTCGAAGCGAGAGATGTCTTCTTCCTCTTTTGGGGTGGAATCGCTGATATAGTCTTCCTCTATGGCTTCATCTTGTTTTTCAATATTGGTATTTGTATTTTCTGAATTGATGGTATTTTTGTTTTCCGGCTTAGAAAAATAATCCTCTTGTTCTTCAATATCTGGTTGCGGATTTTGAATTTCTTCTTGTTTATCAAAAGGCACAGTTGAAACCGGTGGAACGGGATTTTCTTCTTTTTTAAGAGAAGCGGTTTCTTCTATAGGTTCCGGTTTCTTTTTTGCTTTGGAATAAATTTGCAGTTTTCTTCCCGTTTTATCCACATTCAAAAATACTTCTTGTCCCGGTTTTATCTTTTCTTGCATAATCAAGAAGGAAAGAGGATTTTCAACCTGATTTTGAATCAAACGTTTCAATGCGCGCACACCGAATTTAGAGGTGAAAACTTCATCAACGAACCAATCTTTTGCCGAATCGGCCACAACAACATTATATCCGACTGCTTTGGCTCTTTTTAAAAGTTTATTTAAATGAATGTCAACAATAACGCGTAAATGTTCTTCATTTAACTGATGGAAAGAGACAATGTCATCCAACCTGTTCAAAAATTCGGGGCGGAAATATTCACTTAATTTATCAACACGTTGATAACTTGGTAAATTCGCCCCCACGTTAGAGGTCAAAATTATAATGGTATTTCGAAAATCAACGGTGACACCTTTGCTGTCTGTCAATCGACCTTCATCCAAAAGTTGTAACATCAAGTTTAAGATATCCAAATGTGCTTTCTCAATTTCGTCAAATAAAACAACTTGAAATGGGCGCAAACGAACCGATTCAGTTAATAATCCGCCGGCCTCAAATCCGGGAGTTCCCGGTGGAGGGCCGATCATGCGTGCAACCGAGGTGCGTTCCATATATTCACTCATATCCAATCGTAAAAGAGCTGTTTCGTCGTTGAACATAAAATCGGCTAACGATTTTGCCAACTCTGTTTTACCGACACCGGTTGTCCCGATAAAAAGGAAAGAACCGATTGGACGATTTGGATCTTGAAGTCCGGAGCGGGCCCGTCTTAAAGCATTGGCAACCACAACAACGGCGCTATCTTGACCGACAACACGCTTTTTTAAATATTCTTCGGCATTGGCAAGACGTTGCTTATCTTCGGCATCTACTTTTTCAACCGGAATTCCCGTCCATGCTGAAATAATGCGGTTGCAAAAATCAAGGGTCACAACATTTTGTGTGTCCTCCACTTCTCCTTTTGCAATATCTATCATCAATAATGATGCGGCATCATCTAACAAATCAAGTGCTTTGGAAGGAAAAGCTCGTTGTTTGACGTATCTATGAGCCAACTGACAGGCACAAGTTACCGTTTCAAGGGGAATTTGAACGTTATAATGCTCTTCAAAAGTTGATTTTAAAGCTGATACAATTTCAATGCTTTCGTTTAAAGTGGGTTCTTCTAAAAGAAGGCGTTGAACGGAATTCATTACTTGATTGTCTTTTTCCATAAAACTCACAAATTGTGTTGTTTCGGCTTCAATAAGGCAATTGATTTGTCCATTTGAAAGACAAAGTTTCAAAAATTTGGCAGGTTCCTTGTTTTCGGGTGCCGTGTCAACATGAACAAGTAAAGAAATATCTTTGATATAAAGAATCTTTTTCCCGTCTGATTCTTTGGCATATTGCATCACCTTTTTGATTAATTCGGCATATTCTTCTTCAGTGGATGTATCTAACATCACTTTGGCAATATCAATACCAAGAACTTCTTTTTGTTGTAAAAATTCCGGTGCGTCTTCGCTTGCCATAAACGCAATAAGCCCTTCTAAAAGAGCTGTTTTCCCAATGCCATTGACTCCAACGACAACCGGATTGTTCTTTTGATTTCGAAGAAGGATGTGAATCAAGCGTTCAAGTTCTTTCTCTCGACCGACAAGATGTCCGATTTTCCCTTCCTCTGCTAAACGGGTATAGTTGATGAGATAGTCTTCAATTTTGAATGACATATTCCCTCTTATTCACCGAAGTTATCTTCTTCGGAAACAAAATTAAAAGTTCTGATTTTTTTCATTTCAGATAAGCTATCTTCCCATTTGAAATAATCTTCATCTTGCAATTGATTGCTTTCAAGAAGAACATAAGCATCATAAGCAGAGCCCGTCATATTGGCGTGCAGATATGAAGTTCTTTCATTTCCCCAGATTAATTTATCATTGTCATCCGGAAGACCATATACGGAAAAGACCAAATTCCAAAATTCGTTTTTCCGATTTGTTTTTATTTGCATATTTCTTTTGCTTGTATTTAAGGAAGAATCCCCTTTATTTTGATAATAAATACGATAGGCGATATTATCCGTTGCCAAAGAAGTGAAGTTTACAACAATTGTTTCTCTTGTTTCCGGTCTTTCAAATGTCATACTTTTGATATAACGTGTTTCTTCTTCTTTTGAACGATCAAAAATGCAGTTTTTGATTTCGGAAACGATATAAAGCTTTCTTGTTAAACGACAATCTTTTTCATATTCGATTGAAAGAGCCGGAGGCAACGTTTCATCAATTTTTTGAAGACGATATCCTTGATCTAAAAGCGTATTTTCAACTTCATCCGTCCTCATTCCAAGTCCAAGACTTGCAACCAAAAAGCCATCAGCATCATGCCGTTTTCCAAGCGCGTTTTTATCTCCCCCAGCCCCTTGACCTTTTAATCTTCTTTCTGCAATTAATCTTTCCAAGTCATCGTCGGATAATTTGGCTTCTGTCATGGTTAATGGGGTATCTCTTTTTAAGATATCTTCTTCGGAAAGTTTCTTTTCTTCAAATTTCTTTTCTTGAACCGGTGGTCTGATAGATGGATCCAAATCAACCTTAATATTCGGGAATGGAGCCAATTTTAAAGATTGAAGCGGAGTGGATTCTCTTCCTAAATTCGGTTTGCTTGTGCGAGAGGTGACAGCGGACTCCCCCCCCTTTTCTATGCTGAATAAGGATTGGATAGTGGTGGTTGTATCGGCAGATTTTTCTTCACTTTTAAAGCTGGGCATTTCGTCAAATAACGGCACAACTTCGCCAGAAAAAGCCGTTGAACTCAAAAAAAGAAGGCTTAAACAAAAAAACGTGATTTTCATAACTGTCCCCTTGAGATTTAACTTGACCTTTTTTCATTATACATATATTCTTTAAAGTAACAAGTAAATATTTTTAAAATCAAGGAAAAAGATGATGAATTTAAATTCTGTAGCTGTTTTTTGTGGGGGAAGTTCCGGAAGAAAGGCTGTTTATATGAAAGAAGCCCATCGTTTGGGTGAAATGTTGGCTCTTAATGAAATTAAGTTAATTTATGGGGCAGGGACAACCGGTTTGATGGGGTCGGTAGCCGATGGAGCATTTTCTGAAAATGGTTATGTGATTGGTGCAACGATTAGAGAGCTTTATGATATTGAAAAACCAGGTGAAATTGCAAAAAAAGCAGCTGAGTTTGAAGTTTGGGATCAAATGGCAAAAAGAAAAGTTTCCATGGTTGATCAAGCTGATGCCATTGTTATTTTGCCCGGTGGTTTTGGCACAATGGATGAATTTTTTGAAGTGTTGACTTTGCGTCAATTGGGTATTATTTCATCACCGATTATTGTTGTGAATATTGACGGTTTTTATAACACGTTGCAACAATTTTTATTTGAAATGGTGGGTGAAGGATTTGTCAAACCTCACCAAATGAAGTTGTTATCGTTTGTGAGATCCGTTGATGAAGTTTTGCCGGAAATTAAACATCAACTAATGATGAATGCAAGCGCAAAAGAATCTTAAGGAGATATTTTGATGAAGACAAAAACGTTGCTTTGTTTAACCATTGCTTCTTTTTTGATAACAGGATGTGCCGTCAAACCAGTCGATCCGATTGAGTTAAAAGCATATGAAGAGGCAAATGACCCGTTAGAACCGTTTAATCGGGCAATGTTTGAAACAAATATGTTGTTGGATAAGGCGATTTTAAAGCCGGTTGCAAAAGGTTATCGGGCTGTTATTCCTCAATTTGTTCGCACTGGTGTTTCAAATGTTTTTGATAACATCAAACAACCAGGGTATTTTGTCAATTCCTTGCTTCAAGGAGAAGGAGAAGTAGCTTTTGATATTTCAAAGCGCTTTTTGGCAAACACACTTTTAGGGCTTGGAGGTCTTTTTGATGTTGCATCTGATATGAACATTCCGGTTCATACGAATGATTTTGGTCAAACGCTTGCCGTTTGGGGTTGGGAAACAAGTGAACCATATATTGTGTGGCCGATTATTGGTCCTTCAAACCCGAGAGATACCTTAGGTGCCGGATTTAATATGGCGCTTTCAACGGCCGAACTTTCTGTGATTCATGAGTCGACAGTCAGATATGGCATTTTGGCATTAGATGCTATTCAAGCAAGAGAAGAGAGTATTGAATTTATTGACAGTATAGAAAAAGGAACAACTGATTTATATTCAACGGTGCGGTCAATGTATCGCCAAAACAGAGAAAAGAAAATAAATCAGGCCATTGGGGTGCTGGCCAAAGAAAATATATCGGCATATGATTTTGATTTTGATGAAGAGTAAAGGGTATAAAAAATGAAAAAATTATCAGCGTTTCTTTTATCGATTCTTTTGATTTCTTTACCGGTGAAAGCCGAACAAAGTGGGATTGAGTTTACCAAGAAATTGGCCGATGACATTATTGAAGATGTTTTGAGTGCAAATATTCCTGATGAAGAAAAACTCAAAATTTTTCATGATCGTTTTCAAAAGGATCTGGATATTCAAACAATCGGTAAACATGTAACGGGTGTTTATTGGAGAAAGGCTTCAAAAACAGAACAAGATGAATTTTTGGTTGCTTTTTTGGATTTTGCCACAAAATCATGGGCGGATAAGTTTAATCTTTATACCGGTCAAAAAATTGATTTTACGGGGATCCAAGAAGCAAAATCCGGCCAATTTTTTGTATCAAGCAGTGTGCAAGGAAATCCGCCGGCTGAAGTTTTGTGGCGTATTAAAAAATCAGGGGACACATATAAAATTACCGATATTGTGATTGAAGGGGTTAGTATGGTGACGAGTTATCGAAATGAATATGTGGCATTTTTACATAAAAACGGTGGTAAATTGTCAACATTGACAAAAGAACTTCAAAAAAAATCGGCTGATTTTTCATTTACGAAAAAATAAATAGCTGAAAAATGAAAAAAGATGGCTGAAAAAATTTTTCAGCCGTTTTTCATTTTT
>JAZNVO010000133.1:0-2179 GCA_045592885.1 Alphaproteobacteria bacterium | reverse complement strand
TATTTTCCTTATTCAATGAAAAAAAACAAAATCAATAACAATCTGTTTATTTTCTTAAAAACGGAAAAATTTTATGCCTTATCAGCTTATCTTTTACACGCACATGAAGCGTATTTACTTCATAATCCGGACCATATTTCCAAAGCAAATAAATCGCACGATGCTGACCGTCTTTAATTAAATTTGAGCGATGTTTACAAATAATTACACTCTTCGGATCAAAACCTTTCTTCTCAATATTTTTTATAAGTTGTTCAAATGATTGATTTTTTTCTACCCCCCCCCCGCATGCGTTTTTGAAGATATCGATATAAATCATTATCCCATAAATCATAAATCTTTTTATCTATCTGGCGTTGCATGGTGCCAACTTTTTCTTTAGTCAAACGAGAACTTAACAGATATTTCCCTTTTAACCCTTTATTAAAATAACCTTCATCAATATAAATTGAATCATCATTCATTAAAATATCAGCCAATGGCGGATTAAAAAATGATTTTATTTGTTTTAAACACATCTGAAAAAAACTCCTTAAAAAAATCAAGACATACCTAAATATGTCTTGATTTAAAAAAAAGTCAATAAAAAAAATAGTGTTATCTTGAATAACTCATTTGTTTATTAAATGTTTTTTCAGGGCGCATAAAAAGACGCGTTCCATAGGATGAACAATCTTTATAATAAAATTTACCATCCCGCGCCATATAAAGATACCCTTGCGCATTTGAAACCGTTCCATCTGTTTCGCCAATTTGATATGACTTTACTACTCCTTGATAATTACGAACTTCACTTGGAATTTTTGCATAGGGGGACAAAGGATTTCGCCCTAAAAGCATAATTCCCCCGCCTTTCAAAAAATCAATGCGTTTTTGATTTAAAATATCTTTTAAATCAAACGTTGTTTCTTTATTTGCGCCCATTTTCAAAATCGGGGGATTATAAATATCAACTGCAACATTCATTCCTTTTTTTAAATTCACCTGTTTAAGAGGTTTCGGAGGCATAGGCGGGCGGATTGTCGGCTCGGTCAAATCCGGCACTGGGTCTTTTTGTTTCCCACAAAGAAACAAAAATTTTATTGCACTTTCAGATCCGTCATTTGAAATAGAAAGACATCGACTCATCCGACCATCGCGATGAGAAACAAAATGTTGTTCGGAATGAACACCATTTTCTTTTAACTTCATCTGCAAGGAATCAATATAATTTGGATCCATATCGGGTAAATCAAGAATATAATATTGTTTTTTATCAGCGCCATCCAATTGTTTCCATTTAGAAATATCAAAAATATCATCTTTTTGATTATCCACCCAAATTGTGTTTTGAATACCGATTGTCATACCGTATGTATCAATCACTTCCTTTGAAACAGATGATTTTGGCGATACATGTATGCCATATTTTTCAAAAAAGTAATCTTCAATTCTTTTCATTATTTTTTTATCTGTGATAAATTTCTTTGCATACAATCCTTTATAAGAAGAAACGTTAATATGTTCTGCGTGATATTTATAGTAGTAATCACGCCAATCCTGTATGAAATATTTTTCGGATCGTTTCCACTCATTCTCATCAAAATTTTTTCCCATAAGGTTTTTTGCTTCTTGTTTTGCAAGCTCTCGATCGGCATATAAACGTAATCTTGTCGCAACCCCTAAATAATATTTTTGAGCTTCAGTAATATCAGAAAATTTTTCTTGTGCAGTCTTTAACAATTTTTTTTCAAAATCACTATTTGAAGCTATCAAATTTGAAATACTTTGAGCTTCCGCTTCAATGAATTGGCGATACACAATATGAGCTCGTTTTGAAAACCCATCTGAAAGCTTTTGCTCTTGAGTATAATGCAAAAGCTCATGCCAAAATACAGAAACAATCTCTTTTTCATTCAAAGAATTTGAATATTTTTTCCAAAAATCAGTATCAATTCTTATTGAATGTCCACTTTGCTCACCGGCACAATTTTTCAGACGATTAATTTCAAATTTAATCGAGAACAATCCTTTCTTAATCACATCTCTTGCTATTTCATTCAAAACAGGGAATTTATCCAAATAACCAAATAATATCCTTTGAAATCTTTCTTTTTCTGTTTCATTCAAAGAAGAAAGATCAAATCTTTGATACAATTTGTTTTTTTCTTGTTGTGATAATTTTGTTATCATAAAAAAG